>DASVZD010000311.1:0-4423 GCA_036391815.1 Rhodocyclaceae bacterium | reverse complement strand
GCGCGACATGTTGACCTTGGGGCTGCCGTCCGGTTCCTTCTCGGTCTTGGAGAAGTGGCTGTCGCCGATGCGCGGCATCTTGCGGCCCTTGAAGTCGTCGCTGATGTGGCAATCGAGGCAGTCGTTCTCCTCCATGGTGATCGGCAGGTACTTCTCCACCTCGTGCGGGATCAGCGGCGGCTGCCCTTTGTAGGTGCGCGGGATCAGCGCCGTCATGTCGGCGTTCGGCGCGCGCGTCGCGTACTCCTTTTCGACCGGCGCCTGGTCGGGCGCGGCGGCGTCGGTACCGCGCATGTCGTTCGGTGCCCGGTACGAGGCGCAACCGACGAAGGTGGCCACCGAGGCAACCAGGATGAGGCTGAAGGCTCTTTTCATGTTGAACTCCCCGCGGAGGAAAATCGATGGGTCATTTGGAAAGCGAAGACGTCCTTGCTGCAGACGTCGATGCAGCGTCCGCAATTGGTGCACTGGGCCGAGGCGATCGCCGGGCCGATGCCCTGGGCGGCGCCCTTGAGCGGAAGCTGGATGACCAGCGGCTCGGGACAGGCCGCGAAGCAGTCGTTGCAGTCGTCGCAGGCGTCGCGGCGCACGGCGGCCACGTGCAGCAGGCGCGCATGGCCGAGCAGGCTGTAGCAGGCGCCGACCGGACACAGCCGGCCGCACCAGCCGCGGTTGGCGATCAGCAGGTCGAACAGGAAGACCGCGAGCACGGCTGTCCACGCCAGCCCGAAGCCGAAGAACAGGCCGCGATGCAGCATGGAAACCGGATTCACGAATTCCCAGGCGACGCTGCCGCTGGCCACCGAGACGGCGAGCGTGACGCCGAGGATCCAGAAGCGCGTGCTGCGCGAAAGATAGGCGCCGCCCTTGATGCCGAGGCGGGCGCGCAGCCAGGCGGCGAGATCGGTGACCGGGTTGAGCGGGCAGGCCCAGGCGCAGAAGCTGCGGCCGCCGACCAGCAGGTAGAAGGCGACGACGATGGCGACTCCCGTCAGTGCGCGGGCTTGCGGCCAGTGTCCGGCCAGCAGGCTTTGCAGCAGGACGTAGGGATCGGTGAGCGGCAGCGTGTCGAGGGTGTAGCTGAAATTGAGGTTGCCCTTGACGATCCAGAGGCCGAACCAGGGACCGGCGAGGAACAGCGCCAGGATGCCGGCCTGGACCGAACGGCGCAGCAGCAGCCAGCGGTTCGCGTGCAGCCCGTTCATCGCGGCGCCTCCGTGGAACTGCGGTCGGCGAGGCCGCCGCCCGGCAGGTTCGGCGGCATGCCGGCAGGCCCGGCGTTCCTTCCCGGATCGGGCACCTGCAGCGAATCGATGCTGCTGCCCGGCGCGCCTGCGGGCGAGAGGCCCTGGCCGTTCTTGTAGTCGACGCCTTCCGGCAGGTTGTAATGGTGCTCGGCGTCCGGCGCTACCAGGCTGTGGCCGGCCTTCTTCTGCTCCTCCCAGCCGAGGCGGTAGTGCTTGCCCAACTGGCCTTTCGCCAGCGCGATCGGCAGCACCTTGATGGCCGGCGTCGGCAGCACGCAGTCCGCTTCGCACTTGCCGCAGCCCGTGCAGGCGTCCGAATGGATCACCGGCTCGAAGATGGCATGGCGATCGGTGCGCTCGTTGTGGCGCGCCTCCAGCGTCAGCGCCTTGTCGATCAGCGGACAGGCGCGGTAGCAGACGTCGCAGCGCATGCCGAGGAAGTTCAGGCAGGTCTCGTGGTCCACCAGCAACGCCAGGCCCATGCGCGCCTTGGCGATGTCGGTCAGCTGGTGATCGAGCGCCCCGGTCGGGCAGGCCTTGACGCAGGGGATGTTCTCGCACATCTCGCAGGCGCCGCTGCGCGCCACGAAGTAGGGAGTGCCCGTGGCGACCGGCAGCTCCGGCTTCGCCAGCGCCAGTATCTGCGGCGGACAGTCGCGCACGCACAGGCCGCAGCGGATGCAGGCCCCCAGGAAATCGGCTTCCGCGCCGGCGCCCGGCGGACGCAGCGCCGCCGGCGGCAGCGCCTGCGCATGCCTGGCCTGGAAGCCGAGCGCGAGGCCCAGCAGCCCCGTGCCGCACGCCATGCGGGCGGCATCGACGAGGAACTGGCGGCGGGAGGCGATCATGGCTATGCATCCGTCTGGCGGCTTCGGCGGAGCGCCGGCGAGGGCATCAGGCCTTGACGATCCGGCACGCGCACTTCTTGAAGTCGGTCTCCTTGGAGATCGGGCAGGTGGCGTCGAGCGTGAGCTTGTTCACCAGCCGCATCTCGTCGAAGAACGGGATGAACACCAGGCCCTCCGGCGGCTTGTTGCGGCCGCGCGTCTCGACCTTGGTGGTGATCTCGCCGCGGCGCGACTGCACCTTGACGGTGTCGCCGCGCTGCAGGCCGCGCTTCTTGGCGTCCTCGGGGTTCATGTAGACCCAGGCGTCGGGCATGGCGCGGTAGAGCTCGGGCACGCGGCGCGTCATCGAGCCGGTGTGCCAGTGCTCGAGCACGCGGCCGGTGCACAGCCAGAGGTCGTAGTCCTTGTCCGGCATCTCGGCGGCCGGCTGGTAGGGCAGCGCGAAGATGGTGGCGCGGCCGTCGGGCTTGCCGTAGAAGCGCAGGTTCTCGCCCTTCTTGACGTAGGGATCGTAGCCCTCGCGGAAGCGCCACAGCGTCTCCTTGCCGTCGACCACCGGCCAGCGCATGCCGCGCGCCTTGTGGTAGGCGTCGTAGGGGGCGAGGTCGTGGCCGTGGCCGCGGCCGAAGCTCGCATATTCCTCGAACAGGCCCTTCTGCAGGTAGTAGCCGAGTTCCTTCGACTCGTCGTTGTCGAAGCCGGCGGCGATTTCCGAAACCGGGAACTTGTTGACCTGGCCGTTGGCGTAGAGCACGTCGTAGAGCGTCTTGCCCTTGAGCTCGGGCGCCTTGGCGACGAGGTCGGCGGGCCACACTTCCTCGACCTTGAAGCGCTTCGAGAACTCGATGTACTGCCAGAGATCGGACTTGGCATCGCCCGGCGCCCGCACCTGCTGGCGCCAGAACTGCGTGCGGCGCTCGGCGTTGCCGAAGGCGCCTTCCTTCTCGATCCACATCGCCGAGGGCAGGATCAGGTCGGCCGCCATGGCCGTCACGGTCGGGTAGCAGTCGGAAACGACGATGAAGTTGGCGGGGTTGCGGAAGCCCGGATAGGTCTCGTTGGCCAGGTTCGGGCCGGCCTGCATGTTGTTGGTGGTGCTGGTCCAGTAGAAGTTGAGCTTGCCGTCCTTCAGCATGCGGCTCTGCAGGACCGCGTGGAAGCCGGGCGCGGGCGGGATGGTGCCGGCCGGCAGCTTCCAGATCTGCTCGGCCTTCTGGCGGTGCGCCGGATTCATGACCACCATGTCGGCGGGCAGGCGGTGCGAGAAGGTCCCGACCTCGCGCGCCGTGCCGCAGGCGGACGGCTGGCCGGTCAGCGAGAACGGACCGTTGCCCGGCTCGGAGATCTTGCCGACCAGCAGGTGCACGTTGTAGATCATGTTATTGACCCAGCTGCCGCGCGTGTGCTGGTTGAAGCCCATGGTCCACAAGGACATCACCTTGGTCTTCGGATCGGCATAGGTCTTGGCGAGCGCCTCCAGCTTGTCCTTCGGCACGCCGGAGATCTCGTGGGCCTTGTCGAGCGTGTACTCGGAGACGAAGGCCTTGAACTCGTCGAAGCTGATCGGCGTGGCTTTGTTCGGGTCGCCCTTGGGCTTGCCGTCGGGGCCCGGATAGCCGTTGTTGCCGGCCGCCACTTCGAGCGGGTGGTTGGGACGCAGGCCGTAGCCGATGTCGGTGACGCCCTTGGCGAAGCTCACGTGCTTCTTGACGAAGTCCTGGTTTACCGCGCCGTTCTGGATGATGTAGTTGCAGATGTAGTTGAGGATCGCCAGGTCGGACTGCGGATGGAAGATCAGCGTGGCGTCGGCGTCCTCCGCGGTGCGGTGGGTGAAGGTCGACAGCACGTTGATCTTGACGTGCTTGGCGGTGAGGCGCCGGTCGGTGATGCGCGACCACAGGATCGGGTGCATCTCCGCCATGTTCGAGCCCCACAGCACGAAGGCGTCGGCGTGCTCGAAGTCGTCGTAGCAGCCCATCGGCTCGTCGATGCCGAAGGTGCGCATGAAGCCGGCGACGGCCGAGGCCATGCAGTGGCGCGCGTTCGGGTCGATGTTGTTCGAGCGCAGTCCGGCCTTGAACAGCTTGGCGGCCGCGTAGCCTTCCCAGATCGTCCATTGGCCCGAGCCGAACATGCCCACGGCGGTCGGGCCCTTGGCCTTCAGCACCGCCTTGCACTTCTCTTCCATGACGTCGAAGGCCTGCTTCCACGACACCGGCTTGAACTCGCCGTTCTTGTCGTACTTGCCGTCCTTCATGCGCAGCAGCGGCTGCGTCAGGCGGTCCTTGCCGTAGAGGATCTTCGACAGGAAGTAGCCCTTGACGCAGT
>DASVZD010000310.1:0-7486 GCA_036391815.1 Rhodocyclaceae bacterium | reverse complement strand
AGCGGCATCCCATGCGAACTCGACGTGCCCGCGGATTGCCCGCGCCTCGACGAGGACCGCGCCATGGCGCTGTTCCGCATCGCCCAGGAATCCCTGACCAATGTGGCGCGCCACGCCAAGGCGCCGTGGGCGTCGGTGCGGCTGTCGGTGGAAGACGGCTGCGCCGTGGCGCGCATCCAGGACGGCGGCCGGGGCTTCGCGCCGAGCGCAGGAGTCGGCAAGACGTTCGGACTGATGGGCATGCGGGAACGTGCGCTGATGCTCGGCGGGGAAGTCGACATCGACAGCCGGCCCGGCGACGGCACCACCGTGACGGCTAGAATTCCCATGACGGCCAGGGGGGAGGCACCATGATCCGACTGATGATCGCCGACGATCACGCCATCATGCGCGGCGGCCTCAAGCAATTGTTCGCCCTGGTGGCCGACATCGAGGTCGTGGCCGAGGCCACCAACGGCGCCGGCGCGCTGGAACAGCTGCGCCAGGGCGGCGTCGACCTGCTGCTGCTCGACATGACCATGCCGGGCGCCAGCGGCGAGGACCTGGTGGCGCGCATCCGCGCGCACCACCCGAACCTGGCGATCCTGGTCCTCTCCATGCACAACGAGGTGCAGATCGCGCAGCGGGCGCTCAAGGCCGGCGCCAACGGCTACATCACCAAGGACCGCGATCCCGAGACCCTGCTGGCCGCCATCCGCAAGGTGGCCGCCGGCGGACGCTTCCTCGATTCCCACATCGCGGAGCAGATGGCCTTCGAGGCGAGCGGCATCGGCGAGCAGAAGACCCACGAGCAGCTCACCGACCGCGAATTCCAGGTCCTGCGCTTCATCGCCCGCGGCGTGTCGGTCAACGACATCGCCGACCAGCTGGCGATCAGCAACAAGACGGTATCGACGCACAAGGCCCGGCTGATGGAGAAGATGGGCTTCGCCTCGAATGCCGACCTGGTGCGCTATGCCGTCGTGAACGGC
The DNA here is from genome assembly GCA_036391815.1 of Rhodocyclaceae bacterium. Lineage (GTDB taxonomy): Bacteria > Pseudomonadota > Gammaproteobacteria > Burkholderiales > Rhodocyclaceae > Nitricoxidireducens. The sequence goes on along the minus strand of DASVZD010000310.1, from coordinate 6,515 downwards.
CTCGTGGACTAGTCCGCGTAAAGGAAATCCCGACCCGCGGCAGCACGTCCCTATACGCGATTCAGCACGGACCGATGGCAGCCTCCGCGGCGGCGGCGCATCATGGCCGGATGAACTTCCCTGCCTCAGCAGCCGCACGCCGTCGTTGACCGCGACCGAGTCAACGATCGCGAACGCCTGCCTGAAAGCGTCAAACAGAATCACCGCACCCGCTCCTCCCCGACCATGAGAGTATTGATCACCGACGACCACGCCGTCGTCCGCCAGGGACTCAAGCAGTTCCTCTGCCTCGTCGACGACATCGAAGTAGCCGCCGAAGCCACCAACGGCGCCGAGGCGCTGGCCCGTCTCGCCGAGGGCGGCATCGACCTGCTGCTGCTCGACCTCAGCATGCCCGGCCTTTCGGGCAATGAACTGGTTTCCGCCATTCGCCGCGTCCATCCCGCCCTGCCCATCCTGGTCCTCAGCATGCACGCCGAGCCGCAGATCGCGCAGGGCGCGCTCGCCGCGGGCGCCAGCGGATACCTGACGAAGGACCACGATCCGGAAACTTTGCTGGACGCCATGCGCGCCGTGGCGGCGGGCGGCACCTTCATAGACCCGCGCCTGAGGGATGCCCTGCGTCCCTAGCCGGCTTGGCAACCGGGCGCATAGTCCTTTCCTGACACCTGCGAACCAAATCCCTACCGAGAATTCAGAGCGGGCCGATGGCAAAAGCATAAGCAAACGAGCAATCTGCGCTCGTCGCCGTCCCAGAAAAGCCCGCTTCGATGAATCAGCCCATCCGCCTGCTCATCGCCGATGACCACGGCATCGTGAGGCAAGGCCTCCGGCAGCTGTTCGCGCTGCTCAACCACCTGTCCGTCGTCGGCGAGGCCGCCGACGGCGAGCAGACCCTGACGCGCCTGGCCGAGGGAGACGTCGACACGCTGCTGCTGGACATGACGATGCCCGGGCTGTGCGGCGAAGACCTGATTTCCAGCATCCGCGGCCGCTACCCGGGCCTGCCGATCCTGGTCCTCAGCATGCACAACGAGCCGCAGGTGGCGCAGCGCGCCCTCAAGGCCGGCGCCACCGGGTACCTGGCAAAGGACCGCGATCCGGAGGACCTGATCGACGCGATCGAGAAAGTCGCCGCAGGTGGCCGCTACCTCGACCCGCATCTCGCCGAGCAGCTTGCCTTCGCCATGACGGGGGACGGCAACCTCCATCGCCACGACCGCCTCACCGCGCGCGAGTTCGAGATCATGCGGCTGCTCGCCAAGGGCATGAGCGTCAACGAGGTGGCCGATCGCCTGGCGATCAGCAACAAGACGGTGTCGACGCACAAGGCGCGCCTGATGGAAAAGATGGAATTCGCCTCGAACGCCGAGATCGTCCGCTACGCCCTCAAGCACCGCCTGGTCGAATGAACGCTCCCACACACGGCGCGGCCGCCTGTCGCCTGCCCGCCGGAGCGGGGGAGCTGTGGGCGATTCTCGCGCTCGCCGCGGTGGTGGCGCTGGCGATCGGCGCTTCGGGACATCCCGCGCTGGCCGCCGTCGTGCGCGAAGCGGCGCTGCCCATCCGGGTGGTGGCAGAGATCCTTTACATCGCGGGCGCCACCGCGATCTTTCACGTCGCATGGTTCACCCCGCGCGGCGACTATCGCCTGCGTCAGACGCTGGTCGCCTGCTGCTGCGTCCCGCTGATCGCCTTCGACCTGCTGCACGTGCTGACCTATCCGGGCATGCCGGACTTCCTGGGCGCCAACCAGCCGGCTGCCACGGCCTACTACGAATCCCTGGCGCGCGCCTCGCTGCCCTTCGCCCTGGCAGCCCTCCAATTGCGCAGCGACGCCGTCGTCCCCACCGTCGGCCTGCGCTGGAGCATGCTTCTCGCCGCATGGAGCTGCGTGCTCCCGGTTGCCTGGTTCGGCGTCGCGCATCCCGCGGCGCTGGCGCAGCTCGGCGACGACGCCGCCGCGGCGTTCCCGGCCCGGCTGATGGTCCAGGCCGCCGTTGCCGGCCTTTACGTCGCGGCCGCCTACCTCGCCGCCCGCCGCGGCGGCATGGGACGCGCCGGCAACCGGCATACCGTGCTCGCCGCGCTGCTGGCGGGACTCGGGCAGTTCCACTTCATCCCCGGCGCCGAGGCGGCGGGAATCGCGGATGTCGTCTCCCATGCCTGCGACCTGCTCGCCGTCAACATGGCCTTCCTGTCGGTCTATGCCGACGCGGTGGACGCGCCCTACCATCTTCTCGGCATGTCGCGCACCGAAGCGCTGCGCGAGCGCGAGCGCATGGAGGCCATCTTCAATTCGGTCGCCGAGGGCGTGATCGTGGTGAACGCCGACCTGACGGTGATGGCCATGAACCCGGTCGCCTGCCATCTGGTCGGCTGCTCCGGCTCCCGCCTGCGCAACGCGCCGCTGCGCGAGGCCCTGGGCAAGGCGATGGGGCCAGCCGTGGCCGGCATGCTGGCCGGCGTCGAAAACGCCCTGCAGACGGGCCAGGCGCGCAGCGCGCGGGGCGCCTTCGCCACCTGGGCGGTCGGCGACACCCGCTTCGTCCTCGACTACTCGGTCTCGCCCGTGCGCGACCGCAGCGGCCACGTCAGCGGCGCCATCCTCGCGCTGCGCGACGTCACCGAGCACTCGCGGTTGACCGAGAAGCTGCGCGACGGCGCCGACTATGCGCGCGGCCTGCTCGATGCCGGCCTCGATCCGATCATCGTCATCGGCATGGACGGTGCGATCGCCGACGCCAACCGCGCCACCGCGCAGGTCACGGGCCGGCTGCGCGGCGGGCTGGTCGGCGAGCCGTTCCATTCGCTGTTTGCCGATCCGGCAAGCGTCCGCTCCGCGATGGAGGGCGTCTTCCCGGACGGTTCCGCGCGCCTGCCCCTGTTCGTGCTGCGCCCGGACGGCGGCCGCACCGAGGTGAGCTGCAACATCACGCCCTACCGGAATTCGTCGGGCGAGGTGTGCGGCGCCTTCGCGACCATTCACGACGTCACCGAGCAGCGCCAGGTGCAGCTGGCGCTCGAATACCAGGCGACCTGCGATGCGCTGACCGCGCTGCCGAACCGCCGGGCGTTCCGCCAGCGCGTCGAACAGGCCGCCGCGGAAGCCAGAAGCGCCAACCGCTTCGTGGCGGTGATGATCATCGACGTCGACGACTTCAAGGACGTCAACGACGCCCTCGGCCACCTCGTCGGCGACGAGCTGATCAAGGGCATCGCCAGCCGCCTGACGCTCAGCCTCGGCGAGGCCGGCATCGTCGCACGCATCGGCGGCGACGAGTTCGCGGTGCTGCTCGCCTCGCTCGGCCACCCCGACGAGGCCAGGCCGGTGGCCGCGAAGCTGCTCGCCGCCGTGAACGCGCCGCTGCTGCTCGACGGCGGCGAGGTCATGATCAGCTGCAGCATGGGCGTCTCGGTGTTCCCGCTGGACGCCGAGGACGAGGCCAGCCGCCTGCTGCACAGCGCCGACACGGCCATGCACCTGGCCAAGGAGAGCGGCAAGGGCAACTACCAGTACTTCACCGTCGGCATGGGCAACGCGGTGCAGCGCCGCATCGAACTCGGCACGCACATGCGCAATGCGCTGCAGCGCGGGGAATTCTGCCTCCACTACCAGCCGCAGTGCGAACTGGCCACCGGCACCATCGTCGGCGCCGAAGCCCTGCTGCGCTGGAATGCCGGCGGGCTGGGCGGCATCTCCCCGGCCGAGTTCATCCCGATCGCCGAGGATTCCGGCCTCATCCTGCCGATCGGCGACTGGGTGCTGCGGCAGGCATGCCGCGACGCGGCAAGCTGGCGGCGCGAAACCGGCCGCGACGTGACGGTCGCGGTGAACATCTCGGCGCGCCAGTTCCGCGACGACGACATCGTCGCCGCCGTCACCCGCGCGCTCGACGAATCCGGCCTGCCGCCGGGCCTGCTCGAGCTGGAACTGACCGAAAGCCTGCTGGTGCGCGATGCCGCCGGAGTCGCGGCGACGCTGCGCGAGATCAAGAAGCTCGGCGTCAGCATCGCCATCGACGACTTCGGCACCGGCTATTCGTCGCTCGCCTACCTCAAGCACTTCCCGCTCGATTACCTCAAGATCGACCGCTCCTTCGTGATGGGCATCCCGGGCGACCGCAACGACGAGGCCATCGTGCACACCATCGTCACGCTGGCCCGCAACCTCGGCCTCGAAGTGATCGCCGAAGGCGTCGAAACAGCCGAGCAGCGCGCATTCCTGCAGCAACTGGGATGCCGCGAGATCCAGGGCCACTACGTCAGCCGGCCGATTCCCGGCGAGCGCCTGCTCGCCCTCCTGCAAGCCGGGGACGAATCCCCGGCCGCGCGGCATGCCGCGCACGACATCGGAACCTTGCCATGCTTTTCGACAGCTTCCTGATCTGGGCGGCATCGCTCGCCGCCGTCGGCATTGCCGCCTGGCTGGTCGTCGCCCATTGCCGCGGCGAGCGCCGCGCGCTCAAGCTTGCCCTGCTCGGCCATGCCGACATCGAGGCGCGCTACCGCGCGATCCTCGACAACATGGCCATGGGCTGCATGGTGTGGGAGCCGGGATTCAGGATCGTCGAATGGAACCGGCAGGCCGAGCGCATCTTCGGCTGGGCGCGCGCAGAGGCGCTCGACCGCAGCTTCGCCGCCATGCTGCTGACCGACGATGCGCGCGATTCCTTCATGCGCGATGCCGCCCACCTGCTCGCCGGCAGCGAGCTGGAGGGCCGGCTGCCCCACGTCACGCGCGGCGGCGACACCATCGTCTGCCAGTGGCACCACGCGGTGCTGCGCGACGGCGAGGGGGCGCCGACCCAGGTCGTCTCCACCTGCATCAACGTCACCGCCCTCAACGAGCTGCAGGTCGAGAATGCCCTGTTCCGCCGGATCATGGACCTCACCGACGATCCGTCCATCATGCTGCTCGACGCGGAAAGCGGCCGCGTCGTCCACGCCAGCGCATCGGCGCACCGCCATCTCGGCCGGCAGGACCTGATCGGCGCGCTGCCGGCGGAATGGGACGCGCATCTCAGCCCGGACATCATGGGCGACTACGAGAGGGCGCTGGAGTCCCGCAAGTCGGTATGCTTCGAAACCGAGCACCGCCATGCCAGCGGCCGCCTGATCCCGGTCGAGGTCACCCTGAACCTCATCGAGCACGAAGGCAAGGCCTACACCGCCGCCTACACGCGCGACATCTCCTCCCGCCGGGCGGAGACCAACCGGATCAAGAACCTCGAGATAACGGCCGCGCTGCGCGAGCACGAAAAGCACTACCGCGAGGTGTTCGAGAACTCCTCGGACGCGCTGTTCACCGTGGAAGTCAGCCACGGCACGCGCCTCTCCTTCGACACCGCGAATCCGGCGGCGGAGAAGGCCTTCGGCCTGCCCGGCGGCCTGCTCAAGGGCATGCAGTTCGGCGCCTTCTCCCACGGCGAGATGGGCAAGGACTTCGGCTCGTCGATCACCGACCACCTCGCCGAGTACATGTCCTGCGCCCTCACCGGCATGCCGGCCGAGTACGAGGGCTCGCTCGACCTGCTGCCCGGAAGAAGAGAGGACGCCCGCATCTACCATGTGCAGCTGTTCCCGCTCGCCGCCGACCATGGCATCGAGCGCATCGTCTGCATCGGCCACGACATCACGCTGCGGCGGCGCTACGAGGCGGACATCGAGGCGCGGGAACGCGCTTTCCGCACGCTGGCAGAGAACATCCCCGCGCCGATCTACCGCTTCGACCGCGATCTCCGGCGCGTCTACGTCAATCCGATCGTCGCCGAGATCACCGGGACGCCGATCGCGGAACTGCTCGGCAGCACGCCGCGCGATGCCAAGGTGGTCGTCCCCGCCTCCGTCGAGCCCGCCATGCGCTGCATACGGCGCGTCTTCGAGACCGGCAGGCAGGACAGCGTGGACCTGGTCTACGCCGCCCGCGGCGAGCCGCGCGAATTCCGCATGGCGATCGTGCCGGAGCGCGATGCCGCCGGCGCCGTCGCGACCGTGCTGGCGATCGCCCACGACATCACCGAGCACAAGCGCTACGCGGCCGCGCTGCTCGAACGCGCCCGCCTGCAGGAACAGCTCGGCTCGGTCTCCCAGGCCGTGCCCGGCTTCCTGTTCACCATCCGCGTCGAAGCCGACGGGCGCACCCATTTCCCCTATGCCAGCGCCGGGGTCGACGAGCTGTTCGGCCTGCGGCCCGAGGAATTCCGGGACGACGCCGAGGTGCTGCGCGCGCGCTACCACCCGGAAGACCGGCCGCGCCTGCTGCGGGCCATGTCGGAAACCGAGCGCACGCTGGGCCCCCTGCGCGAGGAGATCCGCATCCAGGCGCCGCAGGAAGGCGAGTGGCGCTGGATCGCCATCCGCTCCACCCCGCAGCGCCAGCCCGACGGCGCCACCGAATGGCACGGGCTGATGATCGACATCACCGAGGCGAAGCAGAACGAGCAGGCACTGGCGGACGGCCTGCGCTTCACCCGCGAACTCATCGATGCCATTCCCAACCCGGTCTTCTACAA
>DASVZD010000309.1:0-7411 GCA_036391815.1 Rhodocyclaceae bacterium | reverse complement strand
GTGGTGCGCTGCCGCCCGGTCGGCATGCTGAAGATGACCGACGAGGCGGGCGAGGACGCCAAGGTGCTGGCCGTCCCGGTCGACAAGCTGACGACCATGTACCGCGACATCGAGAGCCCGCGCGATTTCCCGCAGGTGATCCTCGACCAGATTTCCCATTTCTTCGAGCACTACAAGGATCTCGAGGCCGGCAAGTTCGTCAAGGTCGACGGCTGGGTCGGCGTCGAGGAAGCCAAGCAGGAGATCATGGCAGGCGTCCGGCGCTACGAGGACGCCAGGGACAAGCCGGCGTTCTGACGCCCGGCTGAGGGCCGCGCGATGTCCTCGCTCAAGATTGCCATCGGGCAGATCAACTGCGTTGTCGGCGACCTCGCCGGCAACGCCGACCGCATCCTGGACGCCGCGGTGCAAGCCAAGGCGCTCGGCGCCGACCTGCTCGTCACGCCCGAACTCGCGCTGTGCGGCTACCCGCCGGAAGACCTGCTGCTGCGGCCGGATTTCTACCGCGCCTGCCGGCGCGAACTCGAGGGCCTGGCGGCGGACGTGCCGCTGCCCGTGATCGTCGGGCATCCCGAGGAGCGCGATGGCAACCGGCACAACGCCGCGTCGCTGCTGCGCGGCGGCGTCGTCGAGGCGACCTACCGCAAGCACCGCCTGCCGAACTACGAGGTCTTCGACGAGGAGCGCTATTTCGTCGCCGATGTCGATCCCTGCGTGGTCGAATTGAACGGCCTGAAGGTCGGCATCAACATCTGTGCCGACGTCTGGGAGGCGCCCGCGGCGGAGGCGGCCCGCGACGCCGGCGCGCAGCTGCTGATCGCGCTGAACGCGTCGCCCTTCCACATGAACAAGCAGCAGCACCGTTACGAGGTGCTGCGCGACCGCGTGCGCGACACCGGCATGCCGATCGTCTACGCGAACATGGTGGGCGGCCAGGACGAACTGGTGTTCGACGGCGCCTCCTTCGCCATCGACGCCGCGGGACGCATCACCCACCAGCTGCGGCCCTTCGTCGAGGCCATCGGGCTGGTCGAGATTCGCGACGGGCGCGTGGTGCCCGGCGAAGTGGCGCCGGCCATGCCGATCGAGGCGGAGGTCTATGAGGTTCTCAAGCTGGGCGTGCGCGACTACCTCGGCAAGAACGGCTTCCCAGGCGCCATCATCGGATTGTCGGGCGGCATCGACTCTGCGCTGACGCTGTGCGTCGCCGTCGATGCGCTCGGCGCCGACCGCGTGCGCGCCGTCATGATGCCTTCGCCCTACACCGCGCAGATGAGCCTCGACGATTCGCGCGCCATGGTGCAGCGCCTCGGCGTGCGCTACGACGAGATCGCCATCCAGCCGGCGATGAAGACCTACGAGACCATGTTGGAGCCGCTGTTCGCCGACCTGCCGCCGACGGCCTGGGCGGACACCACGCCCGAGAACATCCAGGCGCGCATCCGCGGCATGGTGCTGATGGCCTTGTCGAACCGCACCGGCCGCATCGTCCTCACCACCGGCAACAAGAGCGAGATGGCGGTCGGCTACGCCACGCTCTACGGCGACATGGCGGGGGGCTTCGCCGTCATCAAGGACGTCTTCAAGACCCTCGTCTATCGCGTGTCGCGCTACCGCAATTCGCTGTGCCGGCCCGGCGAGGAGGTCATTCCCGAGAACATCATCACGCGGGCGCCGTCGGCGGAGCTCAAGCCCGGCCAGACCGACCAGGATTCGCTGCCGCCCTACGACGTGCTCGACGCCATCATCGAGGCCTACATGGAGCGCGACCAAAGCCCGCGCGAGATCGTCGCCATGGGCTACTCCGATGCGGACGTCCGCCATGTCGTGGGCATGCTCAAGCGCAACGAGTACAAGCGCCGCCAGGCGCCCGTCGGCATCCGCATCAGCCAGCGCGGCTTCGGCAAGGATTGGCGATATCCGATAACATCGCGGTATACCGACGAATGGTAATGATTTCGGAGAAAACAGCATGAAGAAGATCGAGGCCATCATCAAGCCGTTCAAGCTCGACGAAGTGCGCGAGTCGCTTTCCGAGGTTGGCATCGCCGGCCTCACGGTCAGCGAGGTCAAGGGCTTCGGCCGCCAGAAGGGCCATACCGAGCTCTACCGCGGCGCCGAATACGTCGTCGACTTCCTGCCGAAGATCAAGATCGAGGTGGTGGTGCGCGAGGACATCGTCGACCAGGCCATCGAGGCGATCATCAAGGCCGCGCGCACCGGCAAGATCGGCGACGGCAAGATCTTCGTGACCCCGGTCGAGCAGATCGTCCGCATCCGCACCGGCGAGACCAACGAAGCCGCTATCTAGCCTTCAGCAGCGCGATCACCGCGCCCGCGCCGCCCTCGGCGGCGCGCGCCTGGCAGAAGGCCAGGACTTCATTCTTCTGGGCCAGCCAGCCCAGCACCAGTTTCTTCAGCACCGGCTCCCGCCCGGGGGAGCGCAGCCCCTTGCCGTGCACGATGCGCACGCAGCGGCGGTCCTGCGCCAGGCATTCCGCCAGGAAGGCAGCGATCTGGTGGCGCGCTTCCTCGCGATTCATGCCGTGCAGGTCGAGGATGGCCTCGACCACCCAGCGGCCGCGGCGCAGGTCGCGCAGGATCGTGCGCGCCAGGCCCGGACGCAGCCATGCGGCTTCGTCGCCGCCTTCGAGATGCAGGTCGAGCAGGGCGGGACCGTGCAGCGACTCATGCAGGGCGGCGCGTTCGTCCAGGCCGCGCTGGCGCGGGATCGCCGGCAGCGGCGGCGGCTCGTGATGCACGCGGTCGGTGGTCAGCGGCACGGCATCGGCCACCGCCGCGCGAAAGACATGGCGGGCGTCCTCGTCGAGCGGCGCCCGCCCGGCCATGCTAGCGCTCCAGCGTCTCCAGGTAGCGCTCGACGTCGAGCGCGGCCTGGCAGCCGGTGGCGGCGCTGGTGATCGCCTGCTTGTAGATCGGATCCTGCACGTCGCCGGCGGCGAACACGCCGGGCACCGAGGTCGCCGTGGCGTTGCCCTTGCGGCCCGTCTGCGTGATGATGTAGCCGTTCTCCATCTCGAGCTGGCCTTCGAAGATGTCGGTGTTCGGCTTGTGGCCGATGGCGATGAAGACGCCCATCAACTGGATGTCCTCGCTGGCGCCGGTCTTCACGTTCTTGATGCGCATGCCGGTGACGCCGGTCTTGTCGCCGAGCACCTCGTCGAGCACGTGGTCCCATTTGATCGTGACCTTGCCTTCGCGTTCCTTGGCGAACAGCTTGTCCTGCATGATCTTCTCCGCGCGGAACTTGTCGCGGCGATGCACGACGGTGACGTGCCGGCAGATGTTGGCGAGGTAGAGCGCTTCCTCGACCGCGGTGTCGCCGCCGCCGATGACCGCCACGTCCTGGTTCTTGTAGAAGAAGCCGTCGCAGGTCGCGCAGGCCGAAACCCCCTTGCCGGAGAAGGCCTGCTCCGACGGCAGCCCGAGGTACTGCGCCGAGGCGCCGGTGGCGATGATCAGGGCGTCGCAGGTGTATTCGCCGGCATCGCCGATCAGGCGGATCGGCCTTTCCTTGAGCTTGGCCGTGTGGATCTGGTCGAACACGATCTCGGTGTTGAAGCGGGCGGCGTGCTTCTCGAAGCGCGCCATGAGGTCGGGACCCATCACGCCGTCGGCGTCGGCGGGCCAGTTGTCCACTTCCGTCGTGGTCATCAGCTGGCCGCCCTGGGCCAGGCCGGTGATCAGGACGGGATTGAGGTTGGCGCGGGCGGCGTAGACGGCGGCGGTGTAGCCGGCCGGGCCGGAGCCGAGGATCAGCAGGCGGGAATGTCGGGTGGTCATCGGGAATCCGTTCTTGGCAGTTGTAATGGCAAAAATTATAACGTCGGGCCCCCACCGCGCCCGATTGGGTGAAGCGATAAGGGGGATAGCGGGCGGTTATCGCCGGTGATCGGCGGATTTGGCCGCGCCGGCGCTCTCTAAGATCGCCTGCGATGAGTACCATTGCCGGCAGACAATTCGATACCCGCGCCCGGACTCAGCCGCCCGCGGAGCCGCTTCCCGAGAAGATCGCCGCCATCGTCCATGAGGCGCGCTGGCTGGTGGTGGCGGTGGCCGGGCTGTACCTCGCGCTGATCCTCTGGGGCTACGGCCCCGGCGACCCCGGCTGGTCGCACAGCGTCGACAATGCCCGCATCGCCAATCCGGGCGGCCGCTTCGGCGCCTGGCTGGCCGACCTGATGCTCTACGTCTTCGGCCTCTCCGCGTGGTGGTGGGTCGTCCTGCTCGGCTACCTGGTCGCGTGGGGCTATCACCGGCTCGAAGGCCTGCTGGGCGGCGACCGCCGGCCGCTGCTGATTTCGCTGGCCGGCTTCGTCGTCACCCTGGTGGCCAGCGCCGGCGTCGAGTCGCTGCGTTTCTGGAGCGCAAAATGGTCGCTGCCGCTGTCGCCCGGCGGCATGCTCGGCTACGAGGTCGGCCGGTTCGTCTCCGCCTACCTCGGCTTCACGGGCGGCACGCTGCTGCTGCTCGGCCTGTTCCTGGCTGGGCTCAGCCTGTTCACCGGGCTCTCCTGGATCTTCGTCGTCGAGCGCTTCGGCGGCCTGCTGGAGAACGGCGCCCTCGGCGTCGCCCGGCTGTGGGAGACCTGGCAGGATCGCCGCTATGGCCGCGGCGTCGCCGAAAAGCGCGAAGCGGTGGTGCAGGAAACGCTGAAGAAGATCGAGGCGGCGCCGCCGGTTCCGATCCGCATCGAGCCGGTCGAAATCGAGGTCCCCGTGGCGCCCAAGGCCGTTGCCCGCGCCGAAAAGGAGCGCCAGGCACCCCTGTTTTTCGATGCCCCGGGCGGCGCGCTGCCGCCTTTGCACCTGCTCGACGAGGCCAGCCACAATCCCGGCGACCTGCCGGCGGCGGAGACGCTGGAATTCACCTCGCGCCTGATCGAACGCAAGCTGGCGGACTTCGGCGTCGAGGTGAAGGTGCTGACGGCGCAGCCGGGCCCGGTCGTCACCCGCTACGAGATCGAGCCGGCCACCGGCGTGAAGGGCGCCACCATCGTCGGCCTGGCCAAGGACCTGGCGCGCGCGCTCAGCCTCGTCAGCATCCGCGTCGTCGAGACGGTGCCCGGCAAGTCTTGCATGGCGCTCGAACTGCCGAACCCGCGCCGCCAGACGGTGCGCTTGTCCGAGATCATCGGTTCGCAGGCCTACAACGCCATGCATTCGCCGCTCGCCGTGGCGCTCGGCAAGGACATCGGCGGCCAGCCGGTGGTGGCCGACCTCGCCAAGATGCCGCACCTGCTGGTGGCCGGCACGACGGGTTCGGGCAAGTCGGTGGGCATCAACGCGATGATCCTGTCGCTGGTGTACAAGTCCGAGCCGAAGAACGTCCGGCTGATCATGGTCGACCCCAAGATGCTCGAGCTCTCGATCTACGAGGGCATCCCGCACCTGCTGGCGCCCGTGGTCACCGACATGCCGAAGGCGGCCAACGCGCTGCACTGGTGCGTCGGCGAGATGGAGCGCCGCTACAAGCTGATGAGCGCCATGGGCGTGCGCAACCTGTCGGGCTTCAACTCGAAGATCGCCGACGCCAAGAAGAACAACGAATCGCTGCCGAACCCGCTGTCCCTGACACCCGAGACGCCGGAACCGCTCGAAGCGATGCCGCACATCGTCGTCGTCATCGACGAATTGGCGGATCTCATGATGGTGGTCGGCAAGAAGGTCGAGGAACTGATCGCCCGTCTGGCGCAGAAGGCGCGCGCCGCCGGCATCCACCTGATCCTCGCCACCCAGCGGCCGAGCGTGGACGTCATCACCGGCCTCATCAAGGCCAACATCCCGACGCGCATCGCCTTCCAGGTGTCGAGCAAGATCGACTCGCGCACCATCCTCGACCAGATGGGCGCCGAAGCGCTGCTGGGCCAGGGCGACATGCTCTACCTTGCGCCCGGCACGGGGTTGCCGACGCGAGTGCATGGCGCCTTCGTCTCCGACGACGAAGTGCACCGGGTGGTCGACCACCTGAAGAAGGTCGCCAAGCCCGAGTACATCAAGGACGTGCTGAGCGCGCCGCCGTCCGAGCCTGCCGACGTCGGCGGCCCGGACGCGGGCGGCGATGCCGAGGCCGACCCGATGTACGACCAGGCGGTCGAGGTGGTGCTCAAGACCCGCCGCCCGTCGATCTCCCTGGTCCAGCGCCACCTGCGCATCGGCTACAACCGCGCCGCGCGGCTGATCGAGGCGATGGAGAAGGCCGGCCTGGTCTCGCCGATGAACGGCGCGGGCAACCGCGAAGTGCTGGCCCCGGAATCCGCCGAATAGGCCGCCCAGCCGTCCCCCGGTCGGCGATAAAATCCGCATGATGAAAAAATTCCTCTGCCTCGCGGGCCTGCTGCCCGCGCTCGCTTTTGCCAGCGGCCTCGACCAGCTCAAGGCCTTCCTCGACAACACCCGGACCGCCAGCGGCACGTTCATGCAGAGCGTCGTCGGCAAGTCGGGACGCAAGCCGCAGCAGTCGGCCGGCAGCTTTGCCCTGATGCGGCCGGGCAAGTTCCGCTGGCAATACGACAAGCCCTATCAGCAGCTGCTGGTCAGCGACGGCGAGAAGCTGTGGAGCTTCGATCCCGACCTCAACCAGGTCACCGTCAAGAAGCTCGGCAAGGCCCTTGGCTCCAGCCCGGCCGCGCTGCTGGCCGGCGGCGACCTGAACGCGCATTTCGTGCTGAAGGATGCCGGCGAATCCCAGGGCATCGAAATGGTCGATGCCACGCCGAAGGCGGCCGACGGCACCTTCGAGCGGGTCCGCATCGGCCTCAAGGACAACCTGCCGCGCGTCATGGAGATCCGCGACAACTTCGGCCAGGTGACGACCCTGATCTTCTCCTCCTTCCGCCCCAATCCGCCCCTGGCGAAGGACGAGTTCCATTTCACACCGCCCAAGGGCGCCGACGTGGTCGGCGAATAGCGGCGATGACCGACCTCTTCGCGGCGACGCCCCACGCGCCGCTCGCCGAACTGCTGCGGCCGAAGAGCCTCGACGAGGTGATCGGCCAGTCGCACCTGGTCGGCCCCGGCAAGCCGCTGCGCCTGGCCTTCGAATCGAAGACGCCGCATTCGATGATCTTCTGGGGGCCGCCGGGGGTGGGCAAGACCACGCTCGCCCGGCTGATGGCCGACAGCTTCGACGCCGAGTTCATCGCGCTCTCGGCGGTGTTCTCCGGCGTCAAGGACATCCGCGAGGCGATGCAGCAGGCCGAACTCACGCTGGCGCAGAACGGCCGCCGCACCATCCTGTTCGTCGACGAGGTCCACCGCTTCAACAAGGCGCAGCAGGACGCCTTCCTGCCCTACGTCGAACAGGGTGTCGTCACTTTCGTCGGCGCGACCACCGAGAATCCGTCGTTCGAGGTGAACTCCGCGCTGCTGTCTCGCGCCGCCGTCTATGT
>DASVZD010000308.1:0-6440 GCA_036391815.1 Rhodocyclaceae bacterium | reverse complement strand
AAGCGGCCGTGAGGCGGGCGCTGCTGGCGCTGCTCCTGGTGGCCGCCATGCCGGCCGCCGCGGCCGGCGCACTGCCGCTGCGGGCGCCGTTCGTCGACGAGAGCGGCCGCGCGGTGAGCCTGGGCGACTACTTCGGCGGCGTGCCGGTCGTGCTGGTGCTCGGCTATTTCGAATGCCGCGACCTGTGCAGCACCATCATGGACGGCGTGCTGGAAAGCCTGGCGCGGTCGGACCTGCCGCCTTCCTCGTACACGCTGCTGGCGGTGAGCGTCGACCCGCGCGAGGACGCGGCGGCGGCGCGTCGCCGCATGGCCGCCTATCGGCCGATCCTGGCCGGCGCGGTTCGCGCCCATTTCCTCACCGGCAGCGCGGCGTCCAGCCAGGCGCTGGCCGCCGCCGCCGGCGTCCAGGTGCGCTGGGACGCCGAACACGGCGTCTATGAACACTCCGCCGGCTTCGTCGTCGCCACGCCGGACGGGCGCCTGGCGCGCCGCTTCGACGGCGTGCGCTTCGATGCGCGCGACGTCCGGCTGGCACTGGTCGAGGCCTCGGCCGGTCGCGCCGGCTCCCTCGGCGACCGGCTGATCCTGTTGTGCTCGCACTTCGACCCGCAGACCGGCCGCTATACGGGGGCGGCGTTGACCGCCGTCCGGCTGGTCGGCGCGGCGGTGGCGTTCGCGCTCGGCGCCTGGATCTGGCGGCGGCGGGGAGGCCGCGCATGAGCCTGTTCCACCTGCTGCCTGCCGCCGCTTCCACCATGGCGGTGCGCATCGACCGCGTGTTCCTCTACCTGATCCTGTCGACCGGGCTGGTCGCGCTCGGCATCGCGGCGACGCTGCTGGCGTTCTCGATCCGCTACCGCCGCGGCGCGAAGGTCGACCGCACGCTGCCGCCGGCCGGCAATCGCCCGCTGGAGATCGCCTGGATCGCCGTGCCGCTGCTGGTGTTCCTGACCATGTTCGTCTGGGCCGCCTACGAGTACGTGCAGGACGCGCTGCCGCCGGCCGGCGCCATGCCGGTGTTCGTCGTCGCCAAGCAGTGGATGTGGAAGCCGCAGCACGAGAACGGCCGGCGCGAGATCGACGAACTGCACGTGCCGGTGGGAACGCCGGTGCGGCTGGTGATGACCTCGCAGGACGTCATCCACAGCTTCTTCGTGCCGGCCTTCCGCATCAAGCAGGATCTCGTGCCCGGCCGCTACACGACGGCGTGGTTCGAGGCGACGCGGGCCGGCGAATACCCGCTGTTCTGCGCCGAGTACTGCGGCTCGCAGCATTCGATGATGCGCGGCCGCATCATCGCCATGGAACCCGCCGCCTTCGCGCGCTGGCTCGAACAGGGGGCGACGCCGGGCGGGATGGCGGGACGCGGCTTCGAGCTGTTCCGCCATTACGGCTGCAGCGGCTGCCACGCGGCGGGCTCCAGCGTGCACGCGCCCGACCTCAACGGCCTGCTGGGCAGCGTGGTGCACCTGTCGGACGGGCGCTCGATCATCGCCGACGAGGCCTACGTCCGCGATTCTGTGCTGCTGCCGAAGAAGGACGTCGTGGCGGGCTTCGCCCCCATCATGCCGTCGTTCGCGGGGCAGATTCCCGAGGAGGATCTGATGGCGATCATCGAGTACATCCGGTCGACGGGGAAGGAAGGGTGAAACGGGTGCGGGGATCTTTCTGTATCGCGGGAGCGCGGGCCGACGGGGTGCCCTGCTGCACTTCGTGTCCCCCGGCGGACAAAAGCGATAAGGCGTCCGCCTTCTCCTTTACCTACGTGCAGCAGGGCACCCCATCAGCCCGACTGAGAGGCTGTGACTCGACCGGTCCAGAACCACCAGGCGCCAAGCCGAGGGCGGCGGGGGGGCGTCGACGCGTAGGTAAAGGAGGAGGAGGCCGCTTAGCGGCCGACGGGGGACACGCAGCGGCGACGCCCCCCCGCCGCCTTCGGCGGTTAGACGCGCGCCGTTCCGAGTGTTGCGAGCCAAGGAGCCGCTGACATGGCCGCAAGCTACCTCGAGGAAGGCTACACCCTCAAGTCCTGGCTGACGACGCGCGACCACAAGCGCATCGCGTTGCTCTATCTCGCCGCCATCACGGCCTTCTTCTTCGTCGGCGGCGCGGCGGCCACGCTGATCCGCATCGAACTGGCGACGCCGGCCGCCGACGTCGTCACGCCGGACACCTACAACCGGCTGTTCACCGCCCACGGCGTCATCATGGTGTGGCTGTTCCTGATCCCGTCGATCCCGGCGACGCTCGGCAACTTCCTCATGCCGATGATGATCGGCGCGCGCGACCTCGCCTTCCCGCGCCTCAACCTCGCCTCCTGGTACATCTACATCGCCGGCGGCACCATGATCATGGTCGCGCTGCTGGAGGGCGGGGTCGATACCGGCTGGACCTTCTACACGCCTTACTCGACGCTGTTCTCCAACTCGCACGTGGTGCTGGCGCTGGCGGGGGTCTTCGTGCTCGGCTTCTCGTCGATCCTCACCGGGCTCAACTTCATCGTCACGGTGCACACGTTGCGCGCACCGGGGATGACCTGGTTCCGGCTGCCGCTGTTCGTCTGGGCCAACTACGCGACGGCGCTGATCCTGGTGCTGGCGACGCCGGTGCTGGCGATGACGCTGACGCTGGTCGCCATCGAGCGCATCTTCCAGGTCGGCATCTTCGATCCCGGCATGGGCGGCGACCCGCTGCTGTTCCAGCACTTCTTCTGGTTCTATTCGCATCCGGCCGTCTACATCATGGTGCTGCCGGCGATGGGCGTCGCCAGCGAGATCATTCCCTGCTTCGCGCGCAAGCAGGTGTTCGGCTACCGCATGATGGCCTACGCGATCCTCGGCATCGCGGCGGTCGGCTTCCTGGTGTGGGGGCACCACATGTTCGTCAGCGGCCAGTCGGTGTACGCCAGCCTGGCCTTCTCGCTGCTGTCGTTCATCGTCGCCATTCCCTCGGCGATCAAGGTGTTCAACTGGACGGCGACGCTCTACAAGGGCTCGATCAGCTTCACGGCGCCGATGCTCTATGCGCTGGGCTTCGTCGGGCTGTTCACCATCGGCGGGCTCACCGGGCTCTACCTCGCGTCGCTGGCGCTCGACGTGGACCTCACCGACACCTATTTCGTCGTCGCGCATTTCCACTACATCATGGTGGGCGGCTCGGTGATGGCCTACCTTGGCGGCATCCACTTCTGGTGGCCGAAGATCAGCGGGCGCAAATACCCGGAAAACTGGGGCCGGGCGGCGGCGGTGCTCATCTTCTTCGGCTTCAACCTGACCTTCTTCCCGCAGTACCTGCTGGGCTTCAACGGCATGCCGCGCCGCTACGCGAGCTACCCGGCCGAGTTCACGCTGCTCAACGTGCTGTCCTCGGCGGGCGCCTCCATCCTCGCCGTCGGCTACCTGCTGCCGCTCGGCTATCTGGGCTGGTCGATGTTCCGCGGCGAGCGCGTCGCCGGCAATCCCTGGCAGGCGACCGGGCTGGAATGGACGACCGCTTCGCCGCCGCCCAAGGACAACTTCGAGGAGACGCCGACCGTGGAGCGCGGTCCGTACTGCTACACGCCGGCCGGCGGGGAGACGCAGGCATGAGCGCCGAGGCGCGGCCGCTGCCCGCCGAAGCCTGGGCGCTGCGGCGCGCGACGCTCGGCATGTGGGTGTTCCTCGCCACCGAGCTGATGTTCTTCGGCCCGCTGTTCTTCGGCTACTGGTACGGACGGCTCGCCTTCGTCGACGCCTTCTTCGCCGCCAGCCGCCAGACCGACGTGCTGCTCGGCGGCATCAACACGGCGGTGCTGCTGGCGAGCAGCGCCTTCATGGCCTGCGCGGTGGATGCGCTCGAGGCGGGCAAGCGCCGCGCGTCGCCCTGGCTGCTGCTGGCGACGGCAGCGCTCGGGCTGGCCTTCCTCGGCATCAAGGGCGTCGAGTACCTCGACGACTTCCACAAGGGGCTCTACCCGGGCGGCGACACTCGCCTCGACAGCGGCGGCCGCCTGTTCTTCCTGCTCTATTACGCGATGACCGGCGTCCATGCGCTGCATCTCTTCATCGGCATCGGCGTCGCGCTCGTGTTCGCCTTCGGCATCGCGCGGCGCCGCCCGGCGCTGTGCGATCCCGGACGCCTGCGCGTGGCGGGGCTCTACTGGCATTTCGTCGATTCGATATGGATCTTCCTCTATCCGATCCTCTACCTGGCGGGGCGCAGCGGATGAATGGCCGGCGCTTCTACCGCCGCAACCTGGGCGTCGGCATCCTGCTGATGCTGCTGCTGGCCGCCACGACGGCCAGCGCCTACGTGCCGATGGGGGCCTGGAACACGGTGGTCAATTTCGCCATCGCCGCGGCGAAGATCGGGCTGGTGGCGGCCTTCTTCATGCACCTGCTCGATGCCGATGCACTGCTGCGCATCGCGGCCGCGGTCGCCCTGCTGATGCTGTCGATATTCCTGACGCTGGCATCCACCGACTACCTGGCGCGGCGCATCAGCCCGGCGCCATGGCAAGGACCGCATGTCCTCCGTCCCTCGTCGCCGGCGAGGTAGGGCGCAGGAAGCGGCCCTCAATGCTCCTCGACGATCTCGAACAGGCGGCCGAAATTCGCGATCTGGAGTATCTGGCGAACCTCCGGCGCCGGCCGTTGCAGCACGATCGTCTTGCCGGCCTTCTTGGCGTCTTCGCGGATTTTCAGCAGGGCGCCCAGCGCCGAACTGTCGAGGTAGACGACGTTCTTGAGATCGAGCGTTACGCGACTTGCCGCCATCCCGATGGCTTCCTTGGCCGCCGTGTCGAATTCGCGCCGGCAACTCGCGTCGAAGCGGCCCGAGATCTCGATGGTCACTTCGCCGTTGTCGGATACCTGGGGTTTCATGAAGGAGGAAGGACGAGACCGGTGCGACCCGGCCGGAAGAACCCACTATAGGCCTCTGGGCGCTTTCCGCAACCGGCCGGATCGCGAGCCCGCCGATCGGCGTCCATGCCGCCCGGAACAACGGGTGCTGGCTCCTGTCATATGACGAACATTGCTCTTTCAGCGATAGGGGCAAGGGTTCGGCGAAGGAGGGAACATGAAGCGCATCGACATCGCGCGCGTCCGGGATATCCGCCGCAAGGCGGGCATGAACCAGCATGACTTCTGGAGGCGCTTCGGCATCACCCAAAGCGGCGGTTCGCGCTACGAGAGCGGCCGCAACATCCCGACCTCGGCAGCCATGCTGATCTGGCTGCGCGAAGCCGGCGCGGTCGACGAGAAGACGCTGGAAGCGGCGCGAAAGGCGGTGAGCACGACGCATTGACGCCGCCGTCCGGCGGCGACGGCCGGCGGATTGCCTGGAATCGGCCAGGCAAGGGACTCAAGGAAGCGAGGTTCGAGGTACAGTCTCGCTTCATGAGTACGCATGTTATCCAGTGTGAAGCCTGCGGCGAGGACATCGCGGGTCAAATCCACCATCTGGGCCTGGCCGGCATGGACGCGCTGTATTGCTCGTCCTGTCCGCGCGTGTTGCTCGTCAAGGCGAACCTGCTCGATCGCTTCCGCATCGTGCGCCCGCCGCTGGGCAAGGACTATCCGGGCTTCCAGCCTTACCTGCGGCATCTGCTGCCGTTCTACGAGAAGGTCGAGGACCTGTTCCTGCCGTGCGAATGCGGCGGCCGCTTCGGGTTCATGAATCCGCCGCGCTGTCCGAAGTGCGGCGGCTTGCTGCGCGGCGACGTCTACGGCGACCGGCCCATCGCCAAGGTGACCGACGGCTATGCGTTCGTCAGCGTCGGTTCCGTCGACGGCGCCGCCTGGCTGAAGCCGGCCTGAGGCCGGCGCCGTTCCATTCGGGGAAGTCTTCCCAAGTCAATAGCTGATTTGGTTGATCGGGTATTGACGGGCAGTCAAAGCTTGAGCAAAATACTCAACAACAGGCTTGGCTGCAGCACCCGAGGAAGGACGCAACATGATTCTGATCAATGGCAGGCGGATCGCTACCAGTACCGAGGGCTATCTGCTGAACCTGGAAGACTGGTCGGAGGAAGTCGCGATCTACCTTTCCGAGCGGGACAACCTGGAACTGACCGCCCGCCATTGGGAAATCATCAACTTCATGCGTCGCTACTACGGGCAATACGGCATCACGCCGAACCTGCGCATGCTCAAGAAGTTGCTCAAGGAGGAGTTCGGCGAGGACAAGACGGATATCCTCGACCTCTTTCCTTTCGGCGATGCGGCCAAGCAGGCCGCCCGGTACGCCGGCATGCCGAAGCCGACGGGCTGCGTCTAGGCAAACGCGGCCTGCCGTCCGGCGGACGGCGATCTTCAGTCCCGGTGCTTGTTCGGATGCTTGCAGTGTCCGGGAGGCCAGCAGCCTTCCCGCTCGTGCACGACGACGACCTCCCTTTGGGCGACCGGTTGCGGGCCCGGCTTGGCGGCGATGGCCGCGCCTGCCGCGCCGCCGATGCCG
>DASVZD010000307.1:0-9879 GCA_036391815.1 Rhodocyclaceae bacterium | reverse complement strand
GTGCCGGCCACCGCGATGCAGGCGAATGCGATGAGTGGGTTCTTCATGTCGTGCGTGTCGATGGATGGAATGCGCCCCTCGCGGGGCGCGCAAGTCTAGTCGATGCCGCGCATTGTTCGGCGCGCGAATCGGGAAGGACTTGATCCGCATCAAGGAAGCGGAAACGTCGCGGCGATTACAGTGCAACTCCCCTTGCGCGGCGTGCGCTGCGCAAACTGAGCGTGTCAAGCCTTGCGGGGGGCGGCATTCGCCGCTCCCCGTTTTTTATTTCGAACCGGTTGCGGTAACCTTGCGCCCCCATGAAGGTGGACCCGAACACGGGCAGGCCCCAGTTCAAGGCCGGCACCAAGGCGGCGATCGCGGCAATCGTCTGGTCGCTGGTGGTATTCCTTTCCCTGTGGGTGCAGCGCGAACAGCTCGATCGCGCCGCCGAGGCGCTGGCGCGCATCGACGCGCTGGCCAACCTGCGCAAGGACATGGCGATCCGCAAGTGGGCGGCGTCGGTGGGCGGCGTCTACATCAACGAGACGCGCGTGCCGGACAGCAGCACGCTGCAGGAGCAGGAGCACCTGACGGGCATCAAGGAGAACGGCCAGCCCTACCGGCTGATCGCGCTGACGCCGATGCACATCCTGCAGGGCATCCAGGAGATCACGCAGCAGGAATACGGCATCCGCGAGCGGCTCACTTCGCAGCAGCTCCACAATCCGGCCAACGCGCCCGACGATTGGGAAGTCAAGGCGCTCAAGTCGCTGAAGGACGGCACGCCGGTGGCGGCCGAGACCACCACCGGGCGCAACGGCCACGGCCTGATGCGGCTGATGATCCCGATGCGCATGGACAAGGAATGCCTGGAGTGCCACCGCGACACGCTGATCCCGGTCGGCGGCCTGCGCGGCGGCGCCGCCATCTCGATCGACCTCAACACCTATCTGACGGCGCAGCAGCCGACCTGGCGCAGCATCCAGTACTGGCACCTCGGCATCTGGATGCTCGGCCTCGCCGGCATCTACGCCTTCAGCCTGTTCGCGCGGCGGCGCGCCGTCGAGCATGCGCGCCAGGAGGAGCAGCGGCGCGAGAACGAGACCGCCTTCTCCGCCATGGCGGAAGGCGCCATCGTCACCGATCCGAGCGGCACCATCCTGTGGGTCAACGACGCCTTCTGCCGCATCTTCGGCTACCAGCGCGAGGAGGTGATCGGCCAGAATCCGCGCATCCTCAAGTCCGGCCGCCACGGCGAGGACGAGTACCGCGAGTTCTGGCAGCAGCTGAAGACGGCCGGCCACTGGCGCGGCGAGCTGTGGAACAAGCGCAAGACCGGCGAGGTGTTCCCCGAGGAGCTGTCGATCCAGGCGCTGCGCGGCCCGGACGGCCGCATCCTGCGCTACATCACGATCTTCTCCGACATCACCGAGCGCAAGCGCAACGACGAGGAACTGCGGCGCCACCGCGACCACCTCGAGGAGCTGGTGCGCCAGCGCACCGAGGAACTTACCGTGGCGCGCGACCAGGCGGAGAGCGCCAACCGCTCGAAGTCGGCCTTCCTCGCCAACATGAGCCACGAGCTGCGCACGCCGCTCAACGCCGTGATCGGCTTCTCGCAGCTGATGGACAAGGACCCGTCGCTGTCGACGACGCAGCGCCGCAACATCGAGATCATCAGGAATTCGGGCAGCCATCTGCTGACGCTGATCAACGACGTGCTGGAGCTTTCCAAGATCGAGTCGGGCAAGATGCAGCTGGAAGCCGACGAGGTCGGCCTCGACGACCTCCTGCGCCAGGTGGTCGACATGATGCGGGTGCGCGCCGAGCAGGCCGGGCTGTCGCTGCGGCTGGAGGCGCCGGGGCTGCCGGCGGCCGTCGTGCTCGACGCCGTCAAGCTGCGCCAGGTGCTGCTCAACCTGCTCTCCAACGCGGTGAAGTTCACGCTCGAGGGCGGCGTCACCGTGCGCGTGGCCGCGCAGCCGGCGGAGGAGGGCATGGTGCGGCTGGCGTTCGCCGTCGACGACACCGGCATCGGCATTTCGCCCTCGGACCTGCAGCGCATCTTCCGCCCCTTCGAGCAGGCCGGCGGCGCCAGCCGGCACGGCGGCACCGGCCTCGGCCTCACCATCAGCCGCCAGTACGTGCAGATGATGGGCGGCGACCTCTCGGTGGAGTCGTCCGTCGGCAAGGGATCCTCGTTCCGCTTCGCCATCAGCGTGCCGCTCGGCTGTGCGGCGGACGCGCGCGCGGCGGGCGGGCGCGTGGTGGCGCTGAGCGCGGCGCCGATGGGGCGGCGCATCCTCATCGTCGACGACCAGGAGGAGACGCGCGTGCTGCTGCGCGCGCTGCTGGAGCCGCTCGGCTTCGAGGTGGCGGAGGCGGCGGACGGCGCCCAGGTGGAGGCGGCGGCGCGCGGCTTCCTGCCCGACCTGATCCTGATGGACTGGCGCATGCCGCAGATGGACGGCCTCGAGGCCACCCAGCGGCTGCGCGCGCTGGCCGACTTGGCGCAGCCGAAGATCGTCATGCTCACCGCCAACGCGCTCGACCACAGCCGCCAGGAGGCGCTGGCGGCGGGCGCCGACGACTTCCTGCGCAAGCCCTACGAGGAACAGGAACTCTACGCGATGCTGGAGCAGCACCTCGGCGCGCGCTTCGCCTACGAGCGGCCGGAGGAACCGCCGCCGCAGGCGGCACCGATCGATGCCGGGGACCTCGACGCCCTTCCGGCACAACAGCGCGAAAGGCTCGCCGCGGCGGTGCTTTCGCTCAACCACGAGCGCATCGAGGCGGCGCTGGTCGCCATCGAAGGCCACAATCCCGCACTGGCAGCGCGGTTGCGCGAGGTATCGCGCGCCATGCATTATCGCCAGCTGTGGCAGGCGCTCGGCATCGCGGGACTGGAATAGGAACATGGAAAACCGAAGCATGCCGCCCTCGAGCGGCGACATCCTGATCGTCGAAGACACGCCTGCCTCGCTGCAGCTGCTGTCCGACCTCCTGACCCATGCCGGCTACGCGGCGCGCCGCGCCAGCGACGGCCGCATCGCGCTGGCTTCCGCGCTGGCGCAACCGCCCGAGCTGATCCTGCTCGACGTGCGCATGCCGGACATGGACGGCTACGAGGTCTGCCAGCGCCTCAAGGCCGACCCGCGCACGCACGACGTGCCGGTGATCTTCCTCTCCGCGCTGCGCGACACCGAGGACAAGGTGCGCGCCTTCCAGGTCGGCGCCGCGGACTACATCTCCAAGCCCTACCAGCCCGACGAGGTGCTGGCGCGCGTGCGCACGCACATCGAGCTCGGCCGGCTGCGGGCGCGGCTGGAGGAGACGGTGCAGGAGCGCACCGCGCAGTACGTCCAGGCCGAGCGCAAGCTGCGCGAGTCCCAGGCGCAGCTGCAGAAGCTGGCGGCCTTCCTGCAGACGGCGCGCGAGGAGGAGCGGGCGCGCATCGCGCGCGAGCTGCACGACGAACTCGGCCAGGCGCTCACCGTGCTGCGCATCGACCTGTCCTGGCTCGACGGCAAATGTCTGCGCTGCTCGCGGCTGACCGACGAGGTGTCGGACCGGCTCACCGGTGCGCGCAGCCTGGTCGAGCGTACCGTCGACGCGCTGCGGCGCATCTCGGCCGACCTGCGCCCGCCGATGCTCGACGACCTCGGGCTGGCGGCGGCGCTCGAGCATCACGTGGCGGAGTTTTCCAGGCGCACCGGGCTGCCCTGCGCGCTGTCCTTGAACCGGGAGGAATTCGAGATGGACAACCAGCCGGCCACGGCGATCTTCCGCCTGGTGCAGGAGGCATTGACCAACGCGGCGCGCCACGCGCAGGCCAACGGCGTCGAGGTCAGCGTCGAGGAGAGCGAGGATCGCGTGCGGCTCACCGTGACCGACGACGGGCGCGGCTTCGAGGAACCGGCTGCGGCCGGCCGCTTCGGCCTGCTCGGCATGCGCGAGCGCGTCAAGGCGCTCGGCGGCTGGCTGGAGATCGACAGCCAGCCCGGCTGCGGCACGCGCATCGAAGCCTGGCTGCCCAAGCGCGGGGAGGTGGCCTGATGACCCGCATCCTCATCGTCGACGACCACGAGATCCTGCGCGCCGGCCTCAGGCACATCCTCTCCGACTGTCCGGACATCGAGGTGGCGGGCGAGGCCGACAACGGGGTCGAGGCGCTGGCGAAGATCCGCACCGAGCACTGGGACGCCGTGGTGCTGGACATGACCATGCCGGGCAAGAGCGGCATCGAGCTGATCAAGCAGATCAAGGGCGAGAAGCCCAAGCTGCCGATCCTGGTGCTCAGCATGCACAAGGAGGACATCTACGCGATGCGCACGCTGAAGGCCGGCGCCTCCGGCTACCTGTGCAAGGACAACGCGGCGCCCCAGCTCGAGCAGGCGATCCGCAAGGTGGCCGGCGGCGGGCTGTTCATCAGCCCCGAGGTCGCGGAGCAGGTGGCGGCCGGCATGCTGCGCCATGGCGGGGACGACGCGCCGCCGCACACGCGCCTGTCTGACCGCGAGTACCAGATATTCCAGTCCATCGTCGAGGGCAAGGGGCTGACCGAGATGGCCGGCGAGATGCACCTGAGCGTCAAGACGGTCAGCTCGTACAAGACGCGCATCCTCGACAAGATGGGCATGGGCAGCGCCGCCGAACTGGTCCGCTACGCCGTCCGGCACGAGCTGGTGTCGGGAATCGACGACCCCGGTAAATAGCCGACTAATTCAGTACGGTGTAGGAAATTTCCGGCACGGCACCCGGTTTTTCCGCCGGAAAGAATCCGTAACGTCCGGCAGTTTTCCCTACCGCGAACGCGCATGATGCCCGCCGTGCGACACATTGTCGCGGCGCGCCTCATCGACGCGGACGCCGGGGAGCAAGGGTGTTGCGATCGATGTTCGTTTGAAAGGGAGCAACGAGATGAAGCGATTTGCGGTAAGTGCGGTGCCCCTGCTGATGGCAGCGGGGTTGGGACTGGGGGCCGCGACGGTTAAGGCCGACACGCTCCAGGACGTGATGAAGGCACGCGGCCTCAGCCAGCAGGACCTGCTGGCCGCCGCGAAGACCTACGTGCCCACGGGCAAGCGCGACGAGTTCGTCGCGTTCAGCTCCGGCGGCCAGAGCGGCCAGGTGATCGTGTACGGCATTCCGTCGATGCGCATCCTCAAGTACATCGGGGTGTTCACGCCGGAACCCTGGCAGGGCTACGGCTTCGACGAAGAGTCGAAGAAGGTGCTCGCCGAAGGCAAGATCGACGGCAAGGACATCACCTGGGGCGACACCCACCATCCGGCGATGTCGGAGACCAACGGCAAGTACGACGGCCAGTTCCTGTTCATCAACGACAAGGCCAATCCGCGCATCGCGGTGATCGACCTGCGCGACTTCGAGACCAAGCAGATCGTCGTCAACCCGATCTTCAAGTCCGAGCATGGCGGCGCCTTCGTCACGCAGAACACCGACTACATCATCGAGGCCGCGCAGTACGCCGCGCCGCTCGAGAACAAGAAGTTCTATCCCCTCGAGGAATACAACGAGAAGTACCGCGGCGGCGTCACCTACTGGAAATTCGACCGCAAGGAAGGCCGCATCAAGCCGGCCGAGTCGTTCTCGATCGAACTGCCGCCGTACGACCAGGACTTGTCGGACGCCGGCAAGGGCCCGTCCGACGGCTGGTCGTTCACCAACTCGTTCTGCGCCGAGCGCTACGTCGGCGGCATCGAGAAGGGTCGCCCGCCGTATGAGGCCGGCTGCTCCGCCAAGGACACCGACTACCTCCATGTGATCAACTGGAAGAAGGCCGCCGAACTCGTCAAGCAGGGCAAGGCGAAGAAGATCAACGGCCACAACGTGATCCCGATGGAAGTGGCGGTCAAGGAAGGCATCCTGTTCCTGGTGCCCGAGAACAAGTCGCCGCACGGCGTCGACGTCACCCCGGACGGCAAGTACATGATCGTCTCCGGCAAGCTCGACACCCATGCGACGGTGTTCAGCTTCGACAAGATCATGGCCGCCATCAAAGCCGGCAAGTTCGAGTCGAAGGATCCGTACGGCATTCCGGTGATCGCCATGGCGGACGCCATGGAACGGCAGGTGGCGCTCGGTCTCGGCCCGCTGCACACGCAGTTCGATTCCAAGCCCTGCATCGCCTACACGTCGCTGTACGTCGACTCGCAAGTGGCGAAATGGAACTATTGCGACGGCAAGGTGCTGGACAAGCTCTCCGTGCAGTACAACATCGGCCACCTGATGACCATGGAAGGCGACTCCGAAGGTCCGGCCGGCAAGTACCTGGTGGCGCTCAACAAGCTGGCGATCGATCGCTTCAACCCCGTGGGTCCGCTGCATCCGCAGAACCACCAGTTGATCGACATCAGCGGCGACAAGATGCAGCTGCTGTACGACATGCCGGTACCGCTGGGCGAGCCGCACTACGTGGTCGCCATCGCCGCCGACAAGCTGAAGCCGGGCATCCGCTACAAGGTCGGCACCAACAGCCGCACCGACAAGCCGCATCCTGGCGCCGTGCATGCCGGCGAAGAAAAGACCGTGCGCAAGGGCAACAAGGTCGAGGTGTTCGGCACCCTGATCCGCTCGCACATCACGCCTGAGACCATCGAAGCCGAAGTCGGCGACGAGATCACCATCAACCTGACCAACCTCGAGCGCGCCGAGGACGAGACCCACGGCTTCACGGTGTCGACCTTCAATACGCACGCTTCGGTCGAGCCGGGCAAGACGGTGTCCGTCAAGTTCAAGGCCGACAAGGAAGGCGTCTATCCGTACTACTGCACGGAGTTCTGCTCGGCGCTGCACCTGGAGATGATGGGCTACCTGCTGGTCAAGCCGAAGGGCTGGAAGCCGGTCAAGGCCAGCCTGGCGAAGGGCAGCTACACCGAAGCCGACTACAAGGCCGAGCTGAAGAAGGTGGCCGATACGCAGGCGGTGATCGACTCGGTGGTCGGCTACATCACCTCGGTCAACTACAAGGACTACCCGGACGTGGTGGCGATGGTGGAAGACGCGACCGACCAGTTGAACAAGACCAAGGACGCCAAGGCGAAGCATGAGGCGGCCGCTGCCAAGAAGGACTGGGAGCAGGCCAACCTCTGGGCCGAGCAGGTGTTCCAGTACCAGGTCAAGGCGGCCGACCTCGGCCTGCGCGCCAAGACCTACCTCGAGCAGCACGGCGCCCACAAGGTGAAGTGATCCGAGGCTGAAGCCGGGGGCAGGTTCGCCTGCCCCCGTTTCCCCCGAACCACAGGAGTTTCCATGCACCACACGAAGTTGATTCTCGCCGCCGCACTGGCCGTCGCCAGCAGCGCGGCCCTGGCCGACGGCGCCAGCCTGTTCGCCGAGAAGACCTGCGTGGCCTGCCACGGCAAGGACGGCAAGCATCCGCTGCTGCCCGACTACCCGAAGATCGCCGGCCAGAACAAGGCCTACGTCGAGAAGCAGATGAAGGACATCAAGAGCGGCGCCCGCGCCAACGGCAATGCCGCCGCGATGAAGGGCGTGATGGAGATCGTCAACGACGAGGACATCCCGCAGATCGCCGACTACGTTTCCAAGCTCAAGCCGTAATTGATGGCGGTCAATGACCGCATGTACGTCCGGTGAGGACAATGAATCCAACGAAACCCATCAGAGGAAAGATCATGAAGAAGCATTTGCTGACGCTCGCGCTGCTCGGCGCCTCCGTCGCCTTCGCCCAGGCGCCCGCTCCCAAGAAGGCGGGCATCGAGGAGAAGGGCTATGTCTGGAACGCCCAGGAGGGCGAGAAGATCGAGGCGCTGCACAAGAAGGGCGACGTCAAGGCCGGCAAGGAAGCCTACGAGGTCTGCGGCGCCTGCCACCTGCCGTCCGGCGCCGGCCGTCCCGACGGCACCTTCCCGCAGCTCGCCGGCCAGCACTCGACGGTGCTGATCAAGCAGATCGCCGACATCCGCGCCGGCCTGCGCGACAACCCGACCATGTACCCGTTCGCCATCACGCTGACGGACCCGCAGGAGCTGGCCGACGTCGCCGCCTACATCAACAGCCTGTGCATCCCGACCAACCACGGCGGC
The DNA here is from genome assembly GCA_036391815.1 of Rhodocyclaceae bacterium. Lineage (GTDB taxonomy): Bacteria > Pseudomonadota > Gammaproteobacteria > Burkholderiales > Rhodocyclaceae > Nitricoxidireducens. Next base: position 1,828 of record DASVZD010000307.1, on the reverse strand, counting down.
TACGACGGCCCCGACGCCGCGGCGCAGATCGCCAAGGGCCACGACCTCTACGAGCAGGAATGCAAGAACTGCCACGGCGTGAACGGCCAGGGCGACAAGGAGAAGTTCTATCCCGTCATCGCCGGCCAGCACTACAAGTACCTGCTGCGCCAGATGACCGCGATCCGCGACGGGAAGCGGCGCAACGCCAACCCCGACATGGTGAAGATCATCAAGAAGTACTCGGATGACCAGCTGGTGGCGATCTCCGCCTTCCAGTCGAGCCTGTCGATGCCCGGCGCCATGTGCAAGGCGCCCGCCAAGAAGAAGTGAGCAGGACTGCATCCGTCCGCTGCCGCGGCGGGCGGATGCCTTTTTCGGGGCGACCTGAATGCCCCTCCCGCAGCAACAGGGAACGCAGATGCAAGACCAAAGCAAGCAGGACAAGCTGATTGCGGTGCTGACCGGCATCGCGCTGGTGGCGATGATCGCCGCCTATTTCGCCCCCATCTGGTGGGTGTCGCTGACGGCGCCCAACTACCCGAAGGACGCCTTCCCGCAGGGCATCCGCATCCACTTCCATTTCGACGGGGTGTTCAACGGCTGCAGCGTGCAAGGCAACGGCCGCCGCTCCAACGAGGTGGATCAGCAGGATCTCGACGACAAGGTCGAGCGCTACAACCCGGTGCTCAATGCCGCGGAGGACGTGAACAAGGGAGCCCAGGGCCTCGACTGCGTCCATGAGATGAACACCATCAACCACTACGTCGGCATGTTCCCGATCTCGACCGGCGCTCCCGTCGAGAAGCCGCTGGCGAAGTTCTTCTTCGGCTTCTTCACGGTCATGCTGATCGCTTTCGCGGTGCCGGAATCGCAGCGCAAGAAGCGCGTGCCGCTGCTTGCCGCAGGCTTCGCGGCCGTCGCCGCCTGGATGCTGGTCGACCAGTACGTGCTCGGCCACCTCAACGCGCACATCGAAAGCTACGTGCGCGACGCGCTGACGTATTTCAACGAGCCCGAGAAAATCGCCGGCTGGGGCGAGACGGTGCGCACCGTCTCGCACGTCGCCATCGCCGGGATCATCGTGGCCATGGCGGTGGTCGTCGCCGGCGTCGCGCGCTTCCGCGGGTTCACGCTGATCCTGGCGCTGGTGCCGGCGCTGCTGCCGCTGTTCTTCGTCATCACCTACGCCGGCTGGCTGTGGTTCTTCGGCCACAACCTGCATCCGTGGGGCGCGTTCACCGTCAAGCCGTTCATGCCGACCGTGTTCGGCGAAGGCAAGGTCGCGCAGTTCTCGACCTATTCGTATCCTTACTGGGGCTACGGCCTGCTGCTGGTGGTGTTCGCCTGCCTGATGCCGGCGCTGCTGATGCGCCGCAAGCAGATGCGCGAACAGGGCGGCGCCTGAGCGGGATTTCGATGACATCCGCCACGCGCCGGCACATCGCCTTGCTCGTGCTGCTGCTCGCCGTCATGCGCCCCGCCGGCAGCCAGATCATCCTCGACGATTCCGCCGAAAAGGAGGACGTGAAGGCCGAGCTGTCCAACTCGCATGGCGGCCCGCGCGCCGACGTCGACCGGCCGAAGCCCACCTACACGCTGGAACAGCGCGATCCGCGCATCCGCAGCCTGAAGCCGTTCCAGGAACTGGTCGACGCCGCACCCGCCGGCTCGGTGCTGAAGCCGCCGCCGGGAACCTATGCCGGACCGGTGCTGGTCGAAAAGCCGCTCACCATCGACGGCGGCGGCCAGGTCACCATCGACGCCGGCGACAAGGGAACGGTGTTCACGCTCAAGGCCGACGGCGTCCGGTTGGCCGGGCTGCACCTGGCCGGCTCGGGCGACTCCT
>DASVZD010000306.1:0-2523 GCA_036391815.1 Rhodocyclaceae bacterium | reverse complement strand
GTAGTCCATCAGGTGCTGGTAGAGGTCGTAGGCGTCGAGCAGCTTTGCTCCCTTGAAGCCGGCGAGCAGGCTTTCGGAGAGCGTCTCGATCAGCGCCTTGGGGTGGCCGTCCTTGGCGAAGCCCTTGAGTTCGGACAGGTTGGCCTCTTGCCATTGGGCGAAGATGCGGCCGGCCTTGGCGTTGAAGGCGGCGAACTCGGCGTGCGCGAAGATGGCGGACTTGAGTTCCGCGACGGGCAGCCGGAGGCCGCAGTAGCCGGGGCGCGCCAGCGGCTCGAACAACGCGGTGCGCAGACCGGGCATGACCTTCCAGTACTCGGCCAGGCCCGGGACGTGGCGTTCCGGGTCGCCGTCGATGTCGCGCTCCGGGATGCCGCCTTGCAGATGACCTTCGATGTCCTGCAGGTCTTCGGGTTCGCTGCTGTCGATGTAGCGCGGCAGGTTGAGGTTGTAGCCGTTTTTCGGATCGGCGATTTCGGCGATCGGCACCATGCGCGCGTAGCGCGGGTCGCTCTCGTCCTGCTTGCGGAAGGTGTCGACGATCTTGTGGATGTCCTGCTCGCGCAGGCGGTTTTTGGGGCCGTCCTTGCGAAAGCCTTTGGCGGCGTCGATCATGAAGACGCCCTTGCGGGCCTGTGCGTTCTCCTTGTCGAGCACGACGATGCAGGCGGGGATGCCGGTGCCGTAGAACAGGTTGGCCGGCAGGCCGATGATGCCCTTGAGATAGCCTGAGCGGACGAGGCTCTCGCGAATCGTGGCTTCGGCATTGCCGCGGAACAGCACGCCGTGCGGCAGGATGCAGGCGGCCTTGCCGTTCGGCTTCATGCTGCGCACGATGTGCAGCAGGTAGGCGTAGTCGCCCTGCTTGCGCGGCGGCACGCCCCAGCTGAAGCGCTTGTGGCGGTCGCCCTCGCCGCTCTCGCCGAGGGTCATTCCGGTGGACCAGGTCTTGTCGGAGAACGGCGGATTGGCGACCACGTAGTCGTAGGTGCGCAGCTCCCCGTCCTTGCCGAGGAAGCGCGGCTTCACCAGCGTGCCTTCGCCGCCGGAGGCGATGTTGGCGGTAGGGAAGTCGTGCAGGATCATGTTCATGCGCGCGAGACCCGCCGTGGTGCCGTCCTTCTCCTGCCCTTCGAGCGTGATCCGGGTGGGTGCGGCTTCGGCGGCCACCTTGAGCAGCAGCGATCCCGACCCGCAGGTCGGGTCGTAGGCGGTGGTGCGCGCCGTAGTGTTGGCGGACGAGATGCCGATGACCTTGGCCATGACGCGGCTCACCTCGGCCGGCGTGTAGAACTGGCCTTTGCTCTTGCCGCTCTCGCTGGCGAAGTGCCGCATCAGGTATTCGTAGGCATCGCCGAGGATGTCGTCATGCTCGGCGCGGTTCTGGGCGAAGTCGAGCGCGGGGTTCTCGAAGATGGCGATCAGGTTGCCCAGGCGCTCGACCCGCGCCTGGCCGTCGCCGAGCTTGTTGGGATCGTTGAAGTCGGGAAAGTCGCTGCGGGCGAGGCGAGCATTGGCGTCGACCAGCGGTTGGATGACGCCCGTATTGATCTTGTTTCCGATGTCCGGGTCGCCCTTGAGCGCCACCATGTCCTTGAAGCCGGCGCCGGGCGGAATGACGATGGGCGGCTCGAAGCCGTCATAGTCGCCGTACTTGTCGGAGACGTACTTGATGAACAGCATGAACAGGACATAGTCCTTGTACTGGCTGGCATCCATGCCGCCCCGCAGTTCATCGCACGAGGCCCAAATGGAGGAATAGAGATCGGATTTCTTGATGGCCATGAGGCGCCGCTACGAGCATGAGCTGAAGGCGGCAAATTTACCTTATCGGCGTGGCCGACGGCGGACGGAATAGGCAATCACGCACGCCAACAAGAAAAAAGGGTTTCCGGCAAAACCGGAAACCCTTTTTGGTGTTGATTGGTCGGGGCGGCGGGATTCGAACTCGCGACCCCTTGCACCCCATGCAAGTGCGCTACCAGGCTGCGCTACGCCCCGACTGAGCGGCGGATTATAGCAGCGTTGTACGCTGCTGTGCTTCAGGCGCGCAGGAAATCGATGATGCTGGCGAGTTCGGCGCGCAGCGCGAGCGGGGTGAGGGCCAGTTGCTCGGCTGGCATCTCGCGCACTTCGACCTTGTTGCTCGGCGTTTCGTCGAGGCGGTTGCGGGCACCGCTGATGGTGAAGCCTTCGCGGTAGAGCAGCTCGCGGATGCGGCGGACCAGCAGCACTTCGTGGTGCTGGTAGTAGCGGCGGTTGCCGCGGCGCTTGACCGGCTTGAGCTGGGTGAATTCCTGCTCCCAGTAGCGCAGCACGTGCGGCTTGACGCCGCACAACTCGCTCACTTCGCCGATGGTGAAGTAGCGCTTGGCCGGGATCGGCGGCAGGTCGTCCTTGGGACTACTCGGCAAATTGTGCGTGTGCGTCGCCATTGATCTTCAGGTTCTCGACGGTGCTTTTGAGCTTCTGGCTGGCGTGGAAGGTCACGACGCGGCGCGCGGTGATGGGGATCTCTTCGCC
>DASVZD010000305.1:0-10638 GCA_036391815.1 Rhodocyclaceae bacterium | reverse complement strand
GGCGACGGGGTATCGCCGCCGCTGCGTGTCCCCCGGCGGACAAAATCGATAAGGCGTCCGCCTCCTCCTTTACCTACGCGGCGGCGACACCCCGCCACCCAGGGCGCGAATCGGCGTCTGGAGCGCGCTCCCCTGCCTCCGAATCGGGCCGGTGGGGTGCTCTGCGGAGCGGAAGTAAAGGAGGAGGCGGACGCTTCATCGCTCTTGTCCGCCGGAGGACATGGAGCGGAGCAGAGTACCCCGGCGGCCCGATGACGCTCCAGAAGACGAACTACGGCGCCACCCCGTGCGGAACGATGACCCCGGAAACAATCCCCAGCATCAGCAGCAAGAACAACCCGATCGACAACACGATGCGGAAAGTCAGCGCCTTCACCATGCGGGTGCTCCGGCCCTTGTCGCGCACCAGGCCGAACAGGGCAACGCCGAGGCTGCCCACCACGGCGGCCAGCGCGACCACGATGAACCACTTGACGAGTTCGGGCGTTTGCATGGGCGTCTCGGGAGTCGAGGATGGTGAACTATAGAACGATCGTCCCCCCGCTCGCCGCCATGCTGGCGGTAGTGCTGTTCGCCCGTCTCGGCATCTGGCAGCTCCATCGCGCCGACGAGGCGAAGGCGTTGCAGGCGGGCGTCGCGGCGAATGCGGCGGCAGCGCCGGTCCAACTGGACGCGGCCGCGCTCGGCGGAGACCTCGATGCATTGCATTGGCGCCGGGTCGAGGCGCGCGGCGCATGGGAGGGCGGCCGGCAGGTGCTGCTCGACAACCAGGTTTCGCAGGGCGTCGCCGGCTACCTCGTCTACACGCCGCTGCGCATTCCCGGCTGCCGCTGCGCCGTGCTGGTCAACCGCGGCTGGGTGCCGGGGGGGCCGCGGCGCGACATTCCGCCGGATGTCGGCCTCCTGCCGGCGACGGGAAGCGTGCGCGGCATCGCGGCGCCCGCGCCGGCCTCGGGCTTCGGCGTTCGGGACGACGGCGGCGAGTTGCTGGGAACCGGACTGCTGCGCGTGCAGAAGCTCGATGCCGTCCGGTTGTCCCACTGGCTGGGCATCCGCGTGCTGCCGCTCACGGTGCTGCTCGCGCCGGACCAGCCCGACGGCTTTCGGCGCGATTGGCGGCCGCCCGAAGGGCGCGCCGACCGCAACCTGGCATACGCCGCTCAATGGTTCGTCTTCGCGATCATCGCGGCATTCATGGCGCTCCGGCTGAATTCGGCGCGCCGCTGAGGGTCAAACCCGACGCCGCACCGACAAGGAGATCGCCATGGAAAACCTCGACAAGGACAAGACCATCGCCACGCTCAACCGCATCATGGAGCTCGAGCTGGCCGGCGTCGTCCGCTACACCCACTACTCGCTGATGGTCTTCGGCTACAACCGCATCCCGATCGTCAGCTGGCTGCGCGCGCAGGCCGATGAGGGCCTGGTGCATGCCCAGCGCGCCGGCGAGCTGATCACGCTGCTCGGCGGCCATCCGTCGCTCGGCATCGGGCCGCTGCTGGAGAGCCATCACCACGAGATCGGCGCGATCCTGCGCGAGTCGCTGGCCCACGAGACCGAATCGCTCAATCATTACTACGAACTCTTCCGGCTGTCCGAAGGCCGCTCGGTGCTGATCGAGGACTACGCGCGCGAGCTGATCACCGAGGAGGAAATGCACGCCGGCGAGATCAACAAGATGCTGCGCAACCCCGGCGAAGTCGCCGCCTTCAAGCAAGGCTAGCCCCAGCCCCTTTCCGTAGCGGCGGGCGGAACCATATGGGACCGCCGCAGTCCTACATTGCGACCATGGACGGAAGGCCGCGATGCTGAGACTGAGCAAGATGACCGACTACGGGACCGTCATCATGTCCCAGATGGCGGGGCAGCCGTCGCGCATCTTCAGTGCGGCCGAGATCGCCGCCGCCTCGGGGCTGTCGGTCACCACGGCCAGCAAGATCCTCAAGACGCTGGCGCGCCATGCGCTGCTGACGTCCGTGCGCGGGGCCAAGGGCGGTTACATGCTGGCGCGGCCGCCGGAGCTCATCTCGGTGGCGGAAGTCATCGCCGCCATGGAAGGCCCGTTGGCCGTGACGGAGTGCGGCGTTCCCGCGGGCCATTGCGCCCAGGAGGCGCACTGCCCGAGCCGCGACAACTGGCGGCGCCTGAATTACGTGGTGCGCGGGATCCTCGACGGCATCTCGCTGCTCGACCTCAGCCGGCCGCTGCCGGACAACGTGCCCCAACCCATCACACGACTGTAGTCAGGAAAGCGAATGGCATCCGAAACGGTGGAACTCGAACGGCTTCTCGATCGCGGCTACAAGCAGGGCTTCTACACCGAGATCGAGAGCGACAGCGTGCCGCGCGGGCTCAACGAGGACGTGATCCGCCTGATCTCGGCGAAGAAGAACGAGCCGGAGTTCATGCGCGACTGGCGCCTCAAGGCCTATCGCCACTGGCTGACGATGCGCGAGCCGCGCTGGTCGACGGTGGTGCATCCACCCATCGACTACCAGGCGATCTCCTACTACTCGGCGCCGAAGTCGAAGAAGGACGGACCCAAGTCGCTCGACGAGGTCGACCCGGAACTGCTGCGCACCTACGAGAAGCTCGGCGTGCCGCTGCACGAGCGCGAGCTGCTGGCCGGCGTGGCGGTGGACGCCGTGTTCGACAGCGTCTCGGTGGCCACCACCTTCAAGGACAAGCTGGCGCAGCTCGGCATCGTGTTCTGCTCGTTCTCCGAGGCGGTGCGCGAGCATCCAGAACTGATCCAGCAATACCTGGGCTCCGTCGTGCCCTACACCGACAACTACTTCGCGGCGCTCAACTCCGCGGTGTTCTCCGACGGTTCGTTCTGCTACATCCCGCCCGGGGTGCGCTGCCCGATGGAGTTGTCGACCTACTTCCGCATCAACGCCATGAACACCGGCCAGTTCGAGCGCACCCTGATCGTCGCCGACCGCAACGCCTACGTCAGCTACCTCGAAGGCTGCACGGCGCCGATGCGCGACGAGAACCAGCTGCACGCCGCCGTGGTCGAGCTGGTCGCCCTCGACGATGCTCAGATCAAGTACGCCACCGTGCAGAACTGGTACCCCGGCGACAAGGACGGGCGCGGTGGCATCTACAACTTCGTCACCAAGCGCGGGCTGTGCCGCGGCGCGCGCTCGCGCATCTCCTGGACCCAGGTCGAGACCGGCTCCGCGATCACCTGGAAGTACCCGAGCGTGGTGCTGCAGGGCGACGACAGCGTCGGCGCCTTTCACTCGGTGGCGCTGGCCAACCACCACCAGCAGGCGGATACCGGGACCAAGATGATCCACCTGGGGAAGAACACCCGCAGCACCATCGTCTCCAAGGGCATCTCGGCCGGGCACGGCCACAACGCCTACCGCGGACTGGTGCGCATGTCGAAGAACGCCGCCAATGCGCGCAACTACACGCAGTGCGATTCGCTGCTGCTCGGCGACAAGTGCGCGGCGCACACCTTCCCCTACATCGAGGTGCGCAACCCGAGCGCGCGCGTCGAGCACGAGGCGAGCACCTCGCGCATCGGCGAGGACCAGCTGTTCTATTGCCAGAGCCGCGGGCTGGGTCCGGAGGACGCCGTCTCGATGATCGTCAACGGCTTCTGCAAGGAAGTGTTCCAGGAGCTGCCGATGGAGTTCGCGGTGGAGGCGCAGAAGCTGCTCGGCGTCAGCCTCGAAGGGAGCGTGGGATGAGCGCATTGCTGCAGATCGCCGGCCTGCATGCCGGCATCGAGGGCCAGGAAATCCTGCGGGGCATCGACCTGGCGGTCAACGCCGGCGAGGTGCACGCGGTGATGGGGCCGAACGGCTCGGGCAAGAGCACGCTCGCCAACGTGCTGGCCGGCCGCGACAACTACCGGGTCACCGCAGGCGAGGTGCGCTTCAAGGACAAGGACCTGCTCGCCATGCCGCCCGAGGAGCGGGCGCGCGAGGGCGTGTTCCTCGCGTTCCAGTATCCGGTGGAGATCCCCGGCGTCGCCAACATCTACTTGCTGAAGGCAGCGATCAACGCGCAGCGCCGCCATCGCGGCGAGGCGGAGATCGACGCCGTCGACTTCCTCGCGCTGGTGCGCGAGCGCCTCGCCTTCATGGGCATGGACGAGTCGCTGCTGTACCGCCCGGTCAACCAGGGCTTCTCGGGCGGCGAGAAGAAGCGCAACGAGGTGCTGCAGATGGCCCTGCTCCAGCCGCGCCTGGCGATCCTCGACGAGACCGACTCCGGCCTCGACATCGACGCCCTGAAGGTCGTCGCCGACGGCATCCAGAGCATGCGCGCGCCCGAGCGCGCCATCGTCATGGTCACCCACTACCAGCGCCTGCTCGACTACGTGGTGCCGGATGTCGTCCATGTGCTGTCGCAGGGCCGCATCGTGCGTTCGGGCGGCCCCGAGCTGGCGCTCGAACTCGAGCGCCGCGGCTACGGCTGGGTCGACCCCGGCCGCGACGAGCGCATCGGGGCGACACGCGATGGAGCACCGCTGTGAACGCCATCGTCGCCGACCGCTTCTCGGCCGACTTCGTGCGGCTCAAGCCGCAGCTCCCGGGCGTCTATGTGCCCTGGCTGGCCGAGTTGCGAGAGGAGGCCTTCGCCGACTTCCTGGACAAGGGCTTTCCGAGCACGCGCGACGAGGACTGGAAGTACACCAGCGTGGCGCCGATCGAGAAGGCGCGCTTCGCGATTCCGCGCACGGTGCCCGACGTCTGCACCGACCTGGGCTGCGTCGGGACCCAGACGCTTCCCGGTGCGCAGCTGCTGGTGTTCGTCGACGGCCGGCATGCGCCGGAACTGTCGCGCCTGGGACGCCTGCCGGCGGGCGTGACGGTCGCCAGCGTGGCCGCCATGCTGGAGCGCGAGCCGGAACGGCTGCGCGAGGCGCTGACGATGCCGCGCGACGGCTACGCCTCGGGCTTCGCCGCGCTCAACACCGCATTCCTCGCCGACGGCGCCTACATCGACCTGGCGCCGGGCGCCGACCTCGAGGAACCGCTGCACCTGCTGTTCGTCACCGCCACGCCGAATACCGCCGCCCACGTGCGCAACCTGGTCGTTGCCGGCGCCGGCAGCAGGATGCGGATCATCGAGCACCATACCGCCGTGGACGAAACCGCCTACTTCATCAACACGGCCACCCTGATCCGCCTCGCGCGCGGCGCGACGGTCGAGCATCACAAGCTGCAGGAGGAGAGCGAGCAGGCCTTCCATATCGCCGACGTGCGCGCCGAACTCGGCCCCGAGTGCCGTTTCTCCTCCAGCTCGTTCGCCCTCGGCGGCGCGCTGTCGCGCACCGGCATCGACGTGCGCTTCGACGGCGAGCGCTCCGAGTGCAGCCTCGACGGCCTCTACCTGACCGACGGCCGGCAGCTGGCCGACCACCATACGCGGATCGACCATGCCAGTCCCGGCTGCCGCAGCCGCGAGTTCTACAAGGGCGTGCTGGACGGCGCCTCGCGCGGCGTGTTCAACGGCCGCGTGATCGTGCGCCCGGGCGCGCAGCGCACGGATGCCCAGCAGACCAACCGCAACCTGCTGCTGTCCGAGCAGGCCGAGGCCGACACCAAGCCGCAGCTGGAGATCTGGGCCGACGACGTGAAATGCGCGCATGGCGCGACGGTCGGCCAACTCGATGCCGACCAGCTGTTCTACCTGCGCGCCCGCGGCATCGACGACAAGGCGGCGCGCGCCATGCTGGTCTACGGCTTCGCCGCAGAGATGATCGAGCGCATCGCCCTCCTCCCGCTGCGCACGCGGCTGGAGCGCCTGCTGCGCCAGCGGCTGGGCCGGGGCGCTGGAGCGCTGGCATGAGCGCGGCGTCCGCCGCCCTGCGCCAGGCCGCCGTGCCGGGCTTCGACCCGGCCGCCGTGCGGCGCGATTTCCCGGTGCTGTCCCGCAGCGTGCGCGGCCGCCCGCTGGTGTATCTCGACAATGCCGCCACCAGCCAGAAGCCACAGGCGGTCATCGACTGCGAGGCGCGCTACTACGCGGAATGCAACGCCAACGTCCATCGCGGGGTGCACCAGCTGAGCCAGGAAGCCACGGATGCCTTCGAGGCCGCCCGCACCAAGGTCCAGCGCTTCATCAACGCCGCCCACCGTGAGGAGATCGTGTTCGTGCGCGGCACCACGGAAGCCATCAACCTCGTCGCCGCCAGCTACGGCAGCCAGTTCTCCGCGGGCGACGAGATCCTCATCACCGAACTCGAGCACCATTCCAACATCGTCCCGTGGCAGCTGCTGTGCCAGCGCACCGGCGCCATCCTGCGGGTGGCGCCCATCGACGACCGCGGCACGCTGATCCCCGACGCGTTCGGACGCCTGCTCGGGCCGCGCACGCGGCTGGTCGCGCTGGCCCAGGTGTCGAATGCGCTGGGCACCGTCAATCCGGTGCGCGAACTGGCCGCGCTGGCGCACGCCCACGGCGCCGTGGTGCTGGTGGACGGCGCCCAGGCGGTGCCGCACATGGCGGTCGACGTGCAGGCGCTGGACTGCGACTTCTACGCCTTCTCGGGACACAAGGTCTACGGGCCGACCGGCATCGGCGTGCTGTACGGCAGGCGCGCCCTGCTGCATGCCATGCCGCCCTATCAGGGCGGCGGCGACATGATCCGCAGCGTGAGCTTCGCGGGCAGCACCTGGAACGACCTGCCGTACAAGTTCGAGGCCGGCACCCCGCACATCGCGGGCGGCATCGCGCTGGGCGCGGCGCTCGACTACCTGGCGTCCCAGGGGCTCGACGCGGTCTCCGCCCACGAAGCCGAGCTGCTGCGCCACGCGACGGAGCGCGCCAGCGAGATGCCCGGCCTGCGCCTGGTCGGCACCGCGCCGTGGAAGGCGGGCGTGCTGTCGTTCGTGATGGACGGCGTGCATCCGCACGACGTGGGCACCATCCTCGACGGCGAGGGCGTGGCGGTGCGCACCGGCCACCACTGCGCCATGCCGATCATGGAGCGCTTCGGCCTGCCGGCCACAGTGCGGGCATCCTTCGCCATGTACAACACCATCGAGGAGGTGGACGCGCTGTTCACCGCCCTCGTCAAGGTCCGGGGGATCTTCGCCTGATGGCCGCCGACCTGCGCGAACTCTACCAGGAGCTGATCATCGACCACGGCCGCCGTCCGCGCAACTTCGGGCCGCTGCCAGCCGCCAACCGCCGCGCCGACGGCTTCAATCCGCTGTGCGGGGACCGCCTGACGCTCTACCTGCGCATGGAAGGAAACGTCATCGCGGACGCCCGTTTCGAGGGCGTCGGCTGCGCCATCTCGACCGCCTCGGCGTCGATGATGACCGAGGCGCTCAAGGGCAGGACGCAGGCCGAGGCCGAGGCGCTGTTCGCCGGCTTCCATGCCCTCGTCACGGGGGTGGCGGCACCGGCGGCGGCGGCGCTCGGCAAGCTCGAGGTGCTCGGCGGCGTGCGCGACTTCCCCACCCGCGTGAAGTGCGCGACGCTGGCGTGGCACACGCTCGAGGCCGCCTTGCACGACGAGCACCAGCCGGTGTCGACCGAGGAGGCTCCGTGAGCCTTTCCGATTGGCTGAAGCGCCCCGACGTCGCCTTCCGCGAGAAGCTGGAGACGCGGGTGGTCGATGCCCTGCGCACGGTGTACGACCCGGAGATTCCGGTGAACATCTACGACCTCGGGCTGATCTACGAACTGAACGTGGCCTCGGACGGCAAGGTCGCCGTGCAAATGACGCTGACGGCGCCCGGGTGCCCGGTGGCGCAGACCTTCCCGGGCGTGGTCGCCGATGCGGTGCGCGGCGTCGAAGGCGTCACCGACGTCGATGTGGAGCTGGTCTGGGACCCGCCGTGGTCGCGCGAGCTGATGAGCGAAGCGGCCCGCCTGCAACTGGGAATGCTGTGATGCAATGGATCGAGATCGCGTCGGTCGACGCGTTTCCGCCCGGCACCTGCCGCACGCTGGAAGTCGATGGCCTGCCGGTGGCGGTGTTCAACGTCGAGGGCAATTACTTCGCCATCTCCGACACCTGCACCCATGAGACGCAGACCCTGTCCGACGGCTTCATCGAGGATCACGAGGTGGTGTGCCCGCGGCATGGCTCGCGCTTCTCGCTGATCACCGGCGCCGCGCTGTCGCCGCCGGCCTACGAGCCGATCGCCACCTTCCCGGTGCGCATCGAGGACGGCATGGTGAAGCTGGGCACCGTCGCCAAGGCAGGCTGAAACGACAGATGGAGGGCAGCATGGCCAAGTACGATCCGACCTACGTTTCCGAATTCGCGAAGTTCATGAAGGAATATCTGGACAACCACCCCGAGGTGGTCGCCGACCAGTATGTCGGCCGCGGAATCTGGTGGGACAAGCCGGCGGACTTCGAGATGATGGAGGAGGCCGCCCGGGACAGCGTTCCGGTCGACGGCTACTACTACTTCGGCAATCCGGGCACGACGCGCTAGCGCCGCCGCGCTGCGGCGCCCTGGCCGCGCCTGGTAACGGCCGCCTTCGCCTTCTTTCCGGCGGCCGGCGCCGCTTTCGCCTTCGGGGCCGGCGTCGCCTTGGCGGTGGCGTTGGCCGCCTTCTTCAGCAGGGCGGCCGCCTTGTTCGCGTCCGCGGCGCTGGCGAAGCCGAACAGCGCCGAGAAATGGCCGCCCACCACCTGGGCGACGGCCACGCCGATGTCGATGCCGGCGGCGGCGATGGATTCCGACATGCGCCCGCCCAGTCCGGCGCGGTTGTCGCCGGTGACGAGCAATGCGGGCATCGACGAGGCTGGCGCGAGGCCGGCCGCGCGGGCCGCCGCGAGCACCTTCCTGCCCTTGACCGGAAACACGCCGACCGACGCCTTGCCGGCGGCGCCGGGGATCGCGGTGCCCATGACGATCTCCAGGTCAGCGCCGGCTGCCGCCAGCGGCTCGAGCACGGCCGCCAGCGCGCCCGGCTGGTTGTCGACGACGGCGTTCCAAAGCTCGATCTTCCTGACCGTGACGGGCATGGCCTACGAATCCTCGTGCAGTCGCTGCGGCCGTTGCTTCACCGCGTGCGGCGCGCGGCGCGCATGGGCGAGCCCGAGGCGAACGCGGATGGAGAACGCATGCAGGTCGAAGTCCATCGCCTGCTGCTCGACATGGAGCCCATTGCTGTTGTCGGCAAAGACGCGGGTGGCCGCGCTGATGCGTTCGAGCTCAACCTCGTGGCCGTACCAGCTGGTCATCGACAGGTACTTGGCGGCCAGGGCCACCGGTTCGCCGATCTCCTCGAACTTGGCGAGCCACGCCGCCGCATCGAACGCATTGCGCTGGTCGATGCAGAACTGCGCGAGGGAGTCCATGACCCGTTCCATCCGATGCGATCCTTCCCGCCGGCCATACGTGCCTCGGCACGGAGGCAGGGATGCCGCGGCCTCCGTGGAGGCGGCCGCGGCCGATGCTGCGGCGCTCAAGCCGCCCGCTTCGCGCGGCTGCCCGCGCTCTTCGCGGTCTGGGCCGCGTTCTCGGCCTGGGCCGCTGTGAGGCGCTCGACCTCCTCGGTGGCGCGCATGCCGGCGGCGCAGGTGGACTGCGCGGCGTCGAACACCAGGCGCATCGCCGAGATCATCGGCTCCGCACCCTGCGGCGCCGACTCGAGCCGCTGGCGCATGTCGGTCGTCAGTGCCAGCGCCTTCGATTGCGCTTCCTTGATGACTTCGATCTGGTTCTGGTAGGCCGTGCTGTAGAGGCCGCCCCAATACCTGGCCACCCGCTCCATCTGGTCGCGCGCGAATTCGGCATGGTCGATGCTGCCGTTCTGGTCGATCTGGCGGGAGACTTCCGAGGGATCGGCGCGCATCTTCTGCATGGCATCGATCTGGTAGGCCTGCAGCCGGCCCAACCCGCCGAGGTAGACGTTCATCACATCGACGACCGACCGGAAGGCGGAAAAGTAGAAATCGGGAATGAGGGTATTGGATTGCATCTTCGTCGTCTCCGGAAGGAAGTGTGGACCAGCGTGAGGAGGCGCGGCGCCGTTCGCGCCGCACGGCGCAGCCGCCTGGCTCGCCGCGAAGTGCCATTGCACTTTGGTCGTAATCCTAGGGTTCGCGGTGCACGGGAAAAATGCCGGGAAGGCGGTATTTGCCATACCGTGAACCCGGTAGCGGCGCGCGCGCACCGGCCCGGCATGCAACTCGCGCGGCGCGGGGCACTCCAATCGGCATCCCGCACACGTCCGGATGGAGGAACAGGCATGCACGACATCGCGGCCTTGCTGGGCGATGAAGCCCAGTCCCTGCTGGAACACGCCTGTCGCGGCATCCCGAAGGAAAGCCTGCATCTGCCGGGGCCGGACTACATCGAGCGCGTGACGCTCGACAGCGACCGCAAGCCCGGCGTGCTGCGCAACCTGGCCGCCCTGTTCGGCCACGGCCGGCTCGGCGGCACCGGCTACCTGTCGATCCTGCCGGTCGACCAGGGCGTCGAGCATTCGGCGAGCGCCTCGTTCGCGCCGAATCCGATCTACTTCGATCCCGAGAACATCGTGCGGCTCGCCATCGAAGGCGGCTGCAACGCCGTCGCCTCGACGCTCGGCGTGCTGGGCGCGGTGGCACGCCGCTACGCGCATCGCATCCCTTTCATCGTCAAGCTCAACCACAACGAGTTCCTTTCGTATCCGAACAGCTACGACCAGACCCTGTTCG
>DASVZD010000304.1:0-12464 GCA_036391815.1 Rhodocyclaceae bacterium | reverse complement strand
GCGCAGGAGCGCGGCATCGACATCGAATCCGTCGTCGGCACGGGGCCGCACGGGGTGGTGACGCGCGAGGACGTCGAGCACGCGGCACCGGCCAAGGCGCCGGCGACGGTGGAAAAGCCAGCGCCGGCTCCGTCCGACAAGGTCGTCGAAATGCGCCGCGCCATCGCGTCCGCCATGGCGCGCTCCAAGCGCGAGATCCCGCACTACTACGTCGCCGAGACGATTCCGCTGGCGAAGGCGCTGGCCTGGCTCACGGCCGAGAACGCGCAACGCCCGATGGCCGAGCGGCTGCTGCCGGCAGTGCTGCTGATCAAGGCGGTGGCGACCGCGCTGAAGCGCTTCCCCGAACTCAACGGCTTCTACACCGAAGGCGCGTTCCATCCGTCGGTGCAGGCGCATGTCGGCGTCGCCATCTCGCTGCGCCAGGGCGGCCTGATCGCGCCCGCGCTGCTCGACGTTCAGGCCAAGCCGCCGACCCAGCTCATGCAGGAACTCACCGACCTCGTGAAGCGCTGCCGCGCCGGATCGCTGCGCAGCTCCGAGATGTCGGAGCCGACCATCACGGTGACGAACCTCGGCGACCAGGGCACCGACAACGTGTTCGGCGTCATCTATCCGCCGCAGGTGGCGCTGGTCGGCTTCGGCCGCATCGCCGAGCGGCCGTGGGTCGACGAGGCCGGCGGCCTCAAGTCCGCGCCGACGGTGACGGCGAGCCTGGCCGCCGACCATCGCGTCTCCGACGGCCATCGCGGCGCCCTGTTCCTGATCGAGCTGCGCGAGTTGCTGCAGCACCCGGAGGAGCTGAACAAATGAACGCTGCCGAAATTCGCGCCGTCGCAATCGCGACGCTGAAGTCGATCGCCCCCGAGGTCGAGGAAGACGAGCTGCGCGGCGACCGTCCACTGCGCAACCAGGTCGACCTCGACTCGATGGACTGGCTCAACTTCCTGCTCGGCCTGCACGAGAAGCTCAAGGTCGAGATTCCCGAAGCCGACTACGCGAAGCTCGTCACGCTCGACGACGTCGTCGGCTACCTCGCCGCGAAGGTCCGCTAGGCCGCTTCAGGCGAAGCGGTCGCGCACCACCGCCTCCTTCATCGCCAGCTTCCCGCTGCGCGGCCGGGCCGGCGCCGCCGCTTTCCCGATCGTGACGAACATCGTGACGATATGGTTCTTCGGCAGGTTGATCAGCTTGCCCACCGCGTCGAAGTCGAAGCCGTCCATCGGACAGGAATCGTAGCCCATCTCCTTGGCGGCCAGCATCAACGTGGCCGCCGCGATGCCGCAGGATTTCACGGCATCGTCGCGCTGCAGCCATTCGCGGCCGGTGTAGAACTGGTTCATCGAGGTCAGCAGCCAGTCCATGGTCTTGGCGTCGGCGCCCGCGAAGTAGCGCGCCGGGTTCTTCTTCCAGGCGTCGAGGTCGGCGGTCATGATGATCAGCAAGGATGCGTCGGTGACCTGCGCCTGGCCCCAGGCCAGGGCGCGGATCTGCTGGCGCAATTCGGGGTCCTGCACGACGACGAAGCGCCAGTGCTGGATGTTCCAGGCGGTGGGGGCGAGCATGGCCAGCGACATCAGGCGCTCGATCTCCGCCTCGGTCATCTTGTGGTTGGGGTCGAACGCCTTGACGGCGCGGCGCTGTTCGATGGCTTCGGATACTTTCATGTCGGGTCTCCCTAGAAGTCGTTTTCGATCTTGAACGTGTTGAAGAGGATATCGGCGGCGACGTTGCGGGCACCGTGGTTGACCGCGTCGAAGATCTCGCCGTCGCTCCAGCCTTGACCGTGCAGCCCCTCGACGTCGGCGGACGTCACCGTCTTCGGTGCCTTGGTCGCCTTCAGCACGAACAGCAGCATAGCCTTGTCCTTGGCCGACAGGGGAG
Source organism: Rhodocyclaceae bacterium (assembly GCA_036391815.1). Lineage (GTDB taxonomy): Bacteria > Pseudomonadota > Gammaproteobacteria > Burkholderiales > Rhodocyclaceae > Nitricoxidireducens. The sequence goes on along the minus strand of DASVZD010000304.1, from coordinate 10,580 downwards.
CTGCGGCCGGGTCGGCCTTCATCGCCGCGATCTGGTCGACGGTGTAGCCGGCGTGCTGGATCAGCAGCGCGGCGTTTAGGCCGATGCAGTAGTCGCACTCGTTCTCCTGCGAGACCAGCATGCGGATCGACGCCAGCAGCGGGAAGCTCAGGGTCGGGTGCTGGAAGTAGTAGCGGTTGTTCTGCCACTGGTTCTCCATCACCGTCGGGCTCACGCTGTACATCCGGAAGGCATTGGGGATGCGGCCGAAGGCCTGCTGCATCTGTTCATAGATCTGCCCGACCAGGCCGGCGGCCTTCTCGGGTGCTACCGTCGCAAGAATGCTCATGTTTCCTCCGTAAGGGACATACCGACCATTCGGTATGCTTGCTGCCAAAAAAATTCAGGCCGGCGCCAGGCTGCGGATGTATCCCTGCAGCTGGCTCAGGCACATCTGGAAACCCGCCGCCGACTGCATGCTCTTGGCCACGCCCACGCAGCCTTCCCAGGCCGAGACGATGAACAGCGCGGCGGCGCCGCAATCGACGTCGGCGCGGATCTCGCCCGCCTTCTGGCCGCGCACCAGCGCGTCCTCGACCACGCCGCCCCAGGTGGTGACGATCTGCTCGAGCCTCGCCTTGAACGCCGCGTCGAGCGGGCTCATCTCCTGCATCAGGTTGTTGAGCGGGCAGCCGAGCGTGACGGCCTCCTCGTCGGCGAGCGCCTTCAGCCCGATGATCTCGATCAGCGTGGCGACGGGCCGCTTGCTCTCGCGCAGCGGCTTGAAGATCCATTCCTCCAGCCGCGCGCCGATCACCTCGTCGACCACGGCCAGCCCGAGGTCCTGCTTGGTGGGAAAATGGTGGTAGAGCGCGCCCTTGGTGAGCCCGGTATCCCGCAGGATGTTGGCGATGCTCGCCGCCTGGAAGCCGTGGCGGTGGATCTCGCAGAAGGCGGCGTCGAGCAGCTTGCCGCGCGTCAGGTCGGTGTCCCGGGTGGTCATGGCGCGCATTACATACCGATCGGTATGTTCCTGTCAACCCTCCCGGCGGTTGGGGCTTTCCGCACTGGACGCCCGTGCCGGTAACCCGGATAATTCGCATCCCAAGACCTGCGTCACGGGATTTGGCCGGACGCGGGTTAATTTTTTCAGCAGCAGCGAGATCACATGTCATCAGCCATGCCCGCCCCGGCGCAAAGCCGGATGTTGCTTTCCGGTAACGATGCCGTCGCCCGCGCAGTCTGGGAATCCGGCGTCAAAGTCGCCGCCGCCTATCCCGGCACGCCGGCCACCGAGATGCTCGAAGCCATTTCGACCTATCCCGACGTCTACGCCGAATGGTCGGTCAACGAGAAGGTCTCGCTGGAGGTGGCCATCGGCGCCGCCTACTCCGGCTCGCGCGCCTTCTGCAGCATGAAGCACGTGGGCATGAACGTCGCCTCCGACGCGCTGATGACGCTCACGCTGACCGGCGTGATCGGCGGCCTGGTGATCGCCATCGCCGACGACGTCGGCCTGTCCTCGTCGCAGAACGAGCAGGACTCGCGCTACTGGGGCCGCTTCGGCCACCTGCCGATCTTCGAGCCGGCGGATTCGCAGGAAGCCTACGACATGACCAAGGCCGCCTTCGAGGTCTCCGAGCGCTTCCAGGTGCCGGTGATCCTGCGCATGACGACGCGCATCTGCCACGTCAAGGCGATGTGCACGGTCGGCGAGCGCGTGCCGCACGAAGCCACTGGCTTCAAGAAGGATCCCGCCCGCTGGGTGATGACGCCCGCCGGCGCCGGCAAGCGCATCCCGCTGATGTTCGAGCGCGACGCCCAGCTGCGCGCCGAGTCCGAAGCCAGCGCCTGGAACGTCACCGAAGCCGGCAGCGACCGCCGCATCGGCTACCTCACTTCCGGCCCCGCGTGGATGCATGTGCGCGAAGCCTTCCCGAACGCGCCGGTGCTCAAGCTCGGCATGGCCTATCCGCTGCCGATCGAGAAGATCAAGGCCTTCGCCGCCACCGTCGACGAGCTGGTGGTTGTCGAGGAGACCGAACCGCTGATCGAAACCGAAATCAAGGCCGCAGGCGTTGCCTGCATCGGCAAGGACATCCTGCCGCGCCAGGGCGAGTTGGCACCCGCGGTGATCGCGCCCGCGATTGCCAAGCTGCTCGGCGAGCCGGCCCCGCAAGGCGCGGCCAAGACCATTCCCATCGCGCCGGCGCAAGTCTTCCCGCGCCCGCCGACGATGTGCGTGGCCTGCCCGCACCTCGGCGTCTACTACACGCTGTCGCAGATCAAGAACACCTACATCGCTGGCGACATCGGCTGCTACACGCTCGGGGCAGGACACCCCTGGAACGCGCTCGACACGACCATCTCCATGGGCGCCTCGATGGGCATCGCGCTGGGCCTCGACAAGGGCCGCAGTGACGCCGACAAGGACAAGCGCATCCTCGCCGTCATCGGCGACTCCACCTTCATGCACATGGGCATGCAGGGCCTGCTCGACATGGTGTACAACGGCGGCAACGTCACCGTGATGCTGCTCGACAACCGCGCCGTCGGCATGACGGGCGGCCAGAACAACCCGGGCAACGGCCGCGACATCCACGGCCAGCCGGCGCCGCGCATCGACTTCGCCAAGCTCGTCGAAGGGCTGGGCGTGAAGAAGGAGCGCATCCACGTCGTCAATCCCTACGAGCTGCCCAAGCTGTTCAAGACCATCCGCGAAGAGATCAAGATTCCCGAGGTCTCGGTGATCATCACCGACCAGCCCTGCGTGCTGGTGCAGGACTACGTCAAGCAGCACCCGGTGGAAGTGATCGACGACAAGTGCACCGGTTGCGGCAACTGCGTCGAAGTCGGCTGCCCCGCCATCCACGTCATGCGCCGCGAGAAAGCGGTGAAGCCCTCGGGCAAGGAAGTCGAGCTGCAGTTCGTGCAGATCGAGACGGCCGCGTGCACCGGCTGCAACCTGTGCGTCCAGCCCTGCGCGCCGGGCGCCATCGTGCCGGCCGACACCAGCAAGCCGCTGCGCCTGATCAAGCACTGAAAGAAGAAGATGGAAAACCAAGTCACCAACATCCTCGTGGTCGGCATCGGCGGCCAGGGCGTGATGACCGCCACCGAGATCCTCGCTGAAGCCGCCATCGCGCTCGGCCAGGACGTCAAGAAGACCGAAGTCGCCGGCATGGCGCAGCGTGGCGGCGTCGTCTCGTCGCACCTGCGCTTCGGACCCAAGGTGCTGTCGCCGCAGATCACCTGCGGCACGGCCGACCTGCTGCTGGCCTTCGAATCCGCCGAGGCGCTGCGCTGGTGCCATTACCTGAAGCCCGGCGCGCTGGTGCTGATGAACACCGCCAAGCTGGTGCCGCCGGTGGTTAACATCGGCCTCTACGACTACCCGGCTGATCCGGTGGAGGAAATCCGCAAGCGCGGCTTCGAGGTGCGCGCCTTCGACGCCATGGAAATCGCCATGAGCCTCGGCGAGATCAAGCTCGGCAACACCGTGATGCTCGGCGCGCTCGGCGACCATCTGCCCTTCCCGGCGGAGAACCTGCTCGACGCCATCGTCAAGCGCTTTTCCGCGCGCAAGCCCGCGCTGGTCGAACTCAATCGCAAGGCCTTCGCGGCAGGACGCGCCGCGGCGGCATCCCAACAAAACCAGAAGGAGGCCGCATGACCGCCCGCATTCTCGATGGCAACGCCCTATCCGCGAAACTCCGCGAGCAGCTCGCCGAGCGCGCCGCCGCCTGCAAGGCCAAGGGCGTCACGCCGTGTCTCGCCGTGATCCTCGTCGGCGAAGACCCGGCCTCGCAGGTCTATGTGCGCAACAAGGTCAACGGCTGCGAGAAGACCGGCATCCGCTCGATCAAGGACGTGTACGCGCCCGACGTCGATCCCAAGGTCGTGCTCGACCGTATCGCGGAACTCAACGCCGACCCGAACGTGCACGGCATCCTGGTGCAGCTGCCGCTGCCCAAGCACTTCAACGCCGACGCCGTGCTCGAAGCGATCAGCCCCGAGAAGGACGTCGACGGTTTCCACGCCGAGAACGTCGGCGCGCTGATGCAGGGCAACCCGCGCTTCATCCCCTGCACGCCCTACGGCGTGATGAAGATGCTCGAAGCCGAGAACGTGCCGCTCAAGGGCGCCGAGGCCGTCATCGTCGGCCGCAGCAACATCGTGGGTAAACCCATGTCCATGCTGCTGCTCTCCAAGAGCTGCACCGTCACCGTCTGCCACTCGCAGTCCAAGGATCTCAAGTTCCACACCAAGCGCGCCGACATCCTGGTCGCCGCCGTGGGCCGCGCCAAGATGATCACCGGCGACATGGTGAAGCCCGGCGCCGTCGTCATCGACGTCGGCATCAACCGCCTGCCGGACGGGAAACTTTGCGGCGACGTCGACTTCGAATCCGCCAAGGAAGTGGCCGGCGTCATCACTCCGGTGCCCGGCGGCGTCGGCCCGATGACCATCACCATGCTGCTCACCAACACGCTCGAATCCGCGGAAAGGACGCTCAAATGAGCAAACCCCTCGTCGGCATCGTCATGGGCTCGGACAGCGACTGGCCGACCCTGAAAAGCGCCGCCGCCACACTGAAGGATTTCGGCGTGCCGTATGAAGCCAAGGTGCTCTCCGCCCACCGCACGCCCGACCAGGCGCTCGACTACGCCAGCGGCGCGGCCGGCCGCGGCATGAAGGTGCTGATCGGCGCCGCCGGCGGCGCCGCCCACCTCGCCGGCGTGCTCGCTGCCAAGACCGAGCTGCCGGTGCTCGCCGTGCCGATGCCCTCCAAGCACCTGCAAGGCCTCGACTCGCTGCTGGCGATGGTGCAGATGCCCGCCGGCATCCCCGTCGCCACCTTCGCCATCGGCGAAGCCGGCGCCACCAACGCCGCGCTGTTCGCGATCAGTATGCTGGCGCTGAACGATCCCGCGCTGGCGAAGAAGCTCTCCGAGTTCCGCCGCAAGCAGACGGAGAAGGTGCTCGCCAAGACGCTGCCGGACCAGCCCTGATCGATGAGTGACCCTGCCGCCGACGTCCAGCGCGCGGCAGAGCTGCTGCGTGCGGGCGAGCTCGTCGCCTTTCCGACCGAGACCGTCTACGGCCTCGGCGCCGACGCCTCCAATCCGGCTGCGGTGGCGAAGATCTTCGCCGCCAAGGGCCGCCCGGCCGATCATCCGCTGATCGTCCACTTGCCGGCCGACGACCAGATCGAGCGCTGGGCGCGCGACGTTCCGCCAGCCGCTTTCGAGCTCGCCGAAGCCTTCTGGCCGGGCCCGCTCACCCTGATCCTCAAGCGCCAGCCCGGCGTGCCCGACGTCGTCACCGGCGGCCAGGACACCGTCGGCCTGCGCATCCCCGGCCATCCGCTGGCACTCGAACTGCTGCGCGCGTTCGCCGGCGCTCAGTGGAGTGGAGTGGCCGCGCCCTCCGCCAACCGCTTCGGCCACATCAGCCCGACCACCGCCGCGCATGTGCGCGAAGACCTGGGCCCGGCCGTCGCCATGGTGCTCGACGGCGGACCCTGCCGCGTCGGCATCGAATCGACCATCCTCGATCTCTCGGGCGCCAAGCCGGCCATCCTGCGGCCGGGCATGATCGGCATCGAAGCCATCGCCAACATCCTCGGCGACATGCCGGCCGTCGGCGGCGGCGCTGCCGCGCCGCGCGTCTCCGGCTCGCTCGACGCGCACTACGCGCCGCGCACGCCGCTGGTGCTGGTGCCCGGCGACGGCCTGGCGATCGCGGTGCGCAACGCCATCGCGGCGCGCGAGAAGGTGGCGGTGCTGTCCTGTTTCGATGCGCCCTTCGAGCACGAACTCGTGGTGTGGCGCCGCGCCTCGGCCGAGGCGGCCGGATTTGCGCACGATCTGTACGCCAATTTGCATGATCTCGACAAGGCGGGCTGCGCGAGAATCGTCGTCCAGAGTCCGCCGCAATCCGAACCCTGGCGCGCCGTGATGGACCGGCTGAGAAGGGCAGCCGCCGGGTCGGGAAGCACCTAAACCTCCGTGCCGCGCGGCCGTTAAGTAACTCAAGGCAACGGAGGAAAGCATGACCGCTCGGCAAACCATCCAGGATCCAACCGCCGGCCCGGCGCGCGAATGCCGGCAGATCGGCGACGCGGTCCACGCAGCGGTCGGCCGCGGCCTCATCATCGGCCGCCAGGTCAAGCTCGGCGTCGTGCGCGGCATCGTCATCGGCTACAACATCTCCCGCCGCGGCCGCTATCCCGGCGCCCGCTACCCGCTGCTGGTCAAGACCGAACTCGGCATCGCCAAGTGCCGCGTGGACGAGGTGGTTCCCGTCTGACGGCGGCTGATATATAATCCGCGCCTCGTTGGGGGTGTAGCTCAGCTGGGAGAGCGTCGCGTTCGCAATGCGAAGGTCAGGAGTTCGATCCTCCTCACCTCCACCAGGAACACGAAAGGCCGGTGCAAATGCGCCGGCCTTTTTCTTTGCGGTGCTAGGCTGTTGCGATGGCACCGATTCTGGTCGGCACCGCTTCGTGGTCCGACAAGTCCCTGATCGATTCCGGCCTCTTCTATCCGCCGGACGTCTCGACGCCGGCAGGGCGCCTCGAGTATTACGCGCAGCGCTACCCGCTCGTCGAGGTGGATACCTCGTTCTACGGCATTCCCGCCGTGCGCAGCAGCATGCAATGGGCGCAGCGCACGCCGCCCGGCTTCGTCTTCGACGTCAAGGCATTCAGGCTGTTCACGCAACACCAGACCGATCCCCACGTGCTGCCGAAGGAGGTGCGCCAGGCGCTCGGCCGCATCCCGCCGAAGAACGTGCACTACGACGATCTGCCCGCCGAACTGCGCGACGAGCTATGGCAGCAGTTCCAGCTGGCGCTGGAGCCGCTGCGACGGGCCGGCAAGCTGGGCGTCGCGCTGTTCCAGTTTCCGCCCTGGTTCGTGCCCAGCGGCGCCCATTTCGATCATATCCGCGAGTGCCAGGCCAGGCTGCCCGGCGTTCAACTTGCGGTGGAGTTTCGCAACAAGGCCTGGTTCGAGGGAGACCGTCCCGGCCGCGTCTGGCAGTTCCTGCGCGACCACCGCATGGCCTACGTCGTCGTCGATGAACCGCAGGGATTTGCGAGCAGCGTTCCGCAGCTGTGGGAAGTCACCTGCCCGGACGTCGCGGTCGTTCGCCTGCACGGCCGCAATCGCGACACCTGGGAAGGGAAGGGCCTGAAGTCGTCGGGCGAGCGCTTCCACTATCTCTACGGGCAGGACGAGATGGCCGAACTGGCCGCAGGGGCGCGCACGCTCGCGCACCAGGCGGCGGCGGTGCACGTTCTGTTCAACAACTGCGCCGGCGACTACGCGCAGCGCAACGCCGCCCAATTCCTCGCGCTCGTGCGATAAGCGGATCCTGCCCGATCACTTGCAGCGGGCGCCCTTGCAGAAGACGTGCATCGCCAGGGGCACCGTGGTCGCGATGCCGACGGCGAGAAGCGTCCACCCCGCCGCCCGGCGCTGCTCGGCACTCAGCTTTCCGGCGACCAGCAGGCCGACGCCGGCACCGAGCATGGCGCGCGTCGCGGCGATCAATCCGATTTCCGGCGCGTCGAGTTCGATAGGTCTCATCGGCCACAGCGTAGGAGATGCGGCGGGCACGCGTGATAGGCCGAACGGTCCGGCGGCCCGGCAGGTGGAACGGCCGCCGGCGTCGCCGGTCGACTGTTCATTCTTCATTCCCTGGAGAATGCCATGTCGCATTACATCGACGCCATCGTCATCCCCGTTCCCCGTGCCCAGCTCGACACCTACAAGCGCATGTCCGCCGAGTGGGGCGATACCCACGTTCGCCACGGCGCGCTGTACTACTCCGATTCGATCAGCGACGACGTGCAGCCCGGCAAGCTCACCTCGTTTCCCCAGGCCGTCCAGCTCAAGGACGACGAAGTCATCGCCTTGGCCTGGGTGGTCTACCGAAGCAAGGAAGACCGCGACCGCATCAGCAAGGAGGTGATGGAAGACCCGCAGCTCAAGGAAGCGATGGACGCGTCGAAAATGCCCTTCGACGGCAAGCGCATGTTCTGGGGCGGCTTCGAAACCATCGTCGGCGTCGGGGCGGAGCACTGAGGTTCAAATCCACCGCCTCACCGCGCGCTGGTACGCGACGAACTCCTCCCCGAACTTCCCCGCCAGCACCCTCTCCTCCGGTCCGATCTGGAAGCGGTTGAGATAGGCGACCAGCAGCGGCAGCAGAACGAACCCGAGCGCGCTTCCGAGAAACAGCGCCCACGCGGCGAGCGCGGCCAGCACGCCGACGTACATCGGGTTGCGGCTGACGCGGTAGGGTCCGGTAGTGACGAGGGTGGCGGTGTCGTGGGGCCGCATCGGATGGTGCGTGGTGTTGGCGCGATGGAAGGCGGCGACGCCCGCAAGGGCGAAGGCGATGCCGGCGCCGGCTAGCACGGCGGCCGCGATGTTCTGTCCGGGGAAGGCGAAGCCGAACCCGGGCCACGCGCGCGCGATGAGCCAGATGCCGAAGGCGACGGCCAGCGCGAGCACGGGCGGCGGTATCTTGAGTTCGAGGGCCTTCATTCCTTCACTCGCCGGTGTTCACGTCCGTTTCCCTTTCGATGATCGTCCCGATGCGGCCAGTATGGGCGAGTCTAAACGCTCCGGCGGCCTCCCTGCGCCGAATGTCGGAGCGCCGTTCCGCCCGCTTGCGACTAAGGTGAAGACGTCGTCCACAGGAGAATCGCCATGGCCAGCATGCAGAAGCGGAATTTCACCAAGCCCGACGAAACGCGCACCTTCGACAAGGGCAAGGTCGAGTTGATCGAAATGGGCGGCGTCACCTTCGGCAAGGCGACGCTGGAGCCGGGATGGAAATGGTCGAACTGCGTCAAGCCGATCGCCCATACCGACAGCTGCGAGGCGAGCCACCTGCAATACCTGCTGAGCGGCCGCCTCCACGTCAAGATGGACGACGGCAGCGAGCTGGAGTTCGGTCCCGGCGACCTGGTCGAGGTTGCGCCGGGGCACGACTCCTGGGTGGTGGGAAACGACCCGGTGGTCGCCGTGGACATCACGGGCCTGGGGAATTTCGCCAAGGCGTAGCGCCCGCTGCGGATGAGGCCGGCAACCCGCATCGCCGCCGCCGCGATCTGCCTGGCGTCGCTGCCGGCGCTCGTCGGCGGCTGCGCCAGCACCACTGCTGCAGGCGAAGCCGGCGGCGGGCGCAAGCAGCTGCTGCTGGTCTCGTCCGAGCAGATGAACGAGGCGTCGACGCAGGCCTATGCCAAGCTCAGGGCGGAGGCGGCGGCGAAGGGCGAGCTGGATCGCGATCCGGCGCTGGTGCAGCGGATCAAGGGCATCGTCTCGCGCCTGGTGCCGCAGACGGCGGTGTTCCGGCCGGATGCGCTGAAGTGGAACTGGCAGGTCAGCGTCATCGACAACGACGAGATCAACGCCTTCTGCATGCCGGGCGGCAAGATCGGCGTGTATTCGGGGATGATCCGGCAGCTGCATCCGAGCGACGCCGAGATCGCCGTGGTGCTCGGCCACGAGATCTCGCATGCGCTGCGCGAGCATTCGCGCGAGCAGATGTCGCAGGAACTGGCGGCCAAGGCGGCGATCGGCATCGGCAGCGCCGTGCTCGGCCTCGGGCAGTTCTCCTCGAGCTTGGCCGACGCCGGCTACAAGGCGCTGCTGCAGACGCGCTTCAGCCGCACCGACGAGGACGAGGCCGACCGCATGGGCCTCGAGCTTGCCGCGCGCGCAGGCTACGATCCGCACGCCGGCGTCACCATCTGGCAGAAGATGATGCAGGCCGACCGCGGCGACCATCCGCCGGCGCTGCTGAGCACGCACCCGACCGACGAAAGCCGCATCAAGACGATGGAGTCGCTGGTGCCGAAGCTGATGCCGCTTTACCGGGCGGCGCAGCGCTGAGCGTCAGCGCAGCAGTCGCCGGGGCTCGAGCGTCACGGTCCGTTCGCCGTCGCCGAACATCACCTGCCCCTCCTGCACGGTGCAGTTCAACTGCATGCCGCGCTCGGCGATTTCCGCCAGCGCGGCGGACTGCGCGCCGTCGACGGCGAGCACCGTCACGTTTCGCAATCGTGCCAGCGCAGGCCCTTCCTTCGACCACCACAGGTCCACGGTCCTGCCATAGGCGAGGGCGGCGACCTGCTCGGCGCGCCCCGCGGCGCGGCGCAGCACGCGCTCCTCGGGCAGGCCCACCTCGATCCACAGCTTGATGCTGCCGTCCAGGTTCTTCAGCCACAGCGCCGGCTCGTCGGTCGCCGACAGGCCCTTGCCGAATTCGAGGCGCTCGTCGGCGTAGAGGGCGAAGGCCAGCAGGCGCATCATCAGCCGCTCGTCGGTTTCCGAAGGATGGCGCGCCAGCGTGAGATTGTGGGTGGCGTAATAGCCGCGGTCGATGTCGGCGATTTCGAGGTTGGCCTTGAAGACGGTGGACTTGAGTGCCATGGACTTGAGCGCGTCGTCGGAAAACGACGCTATGCGGTGGGTTGCGGCGCTTGCTAGAAAGACGCGGGACGGCATTTTGCCCGATCCGAGGAGTTCCCACATGAAAGTCAGCCATACCCCGTCGCCGACGATCACGCGCGAGCCTGC
>DASVZD010000303.1:0-2336 GCA_036391815.1 Rhodocyclaceae bacterium | reverse complement strand
CGAGATTGCGGCCCTCGGCCAGCGCCATCAGCGCCGGCAGCCGCTCGCCATCCAGCACGAAGGCGTTGCCCACGCTGCCGGACGCGACGAGCTTGCGGTGCAGGCTGAAGCCGGCCAGCGGATCGGCGCCGAGTTCGGCCATGCGCTCGAAGCACCAGCGGTCGGCCTTGTCGAACTGGGTGCCGGCCACCCAGGCGACGCCTTCGAGGCCGGCGCGGTTCCTGGACGAAGCGGACATCGCGTCGCCGGCCTTCTCCTTCGCGATGCCGACGGCCACGCCCGTCGCGACGTTCTTCGCCACCACCGCCCCCACCTCGCTGGCCGCCGCGGGCCCCGCCGCCTGCGCGGCCTTCGCTACGGCGCCGGCGCCGCTGAGCAGGGCGGCGACGTTGAGGACCAGGCGCAGGGGCGCGACCCCGTACTGGTAACCCATCATGCTGGGCGCGCCCTCGGCCGACAGCCCCTGGGTCCACAGCACGACCCACAACGCTTCGTCGGCGCTCAGGTCGGCGCGGAACACTTCCTGCGGATGGACACTGTAGCCCCAGTGATAGTCCTGCGCATCGGGCGTGGCGGGCGCCGCCACCTGCGCGCGGCCGCGGCACACCCGCAACGGCGTCGTTCGCACCGCGCGCCCCGCCGCCGTCGCGACCTCGAAGGGGCGCCCGGCATCGCGCCGCTCGGCCAGGGCGGCCGCCATCCGCATGCCGCTTTCAATGCGTTCGCCATCGATTCCGACCAGCTTGTCGCCGGGCGCCAGCCCCGTGCCGGCCGCGCTTGCGACGACGGTGGCGCGCTCATCGACGTTCAGCGCGCGCACCCAGGCGACGCGCTCGGCGGGCGGCAACTCGTCGCTGCTCGCCACGGCGAACGGCAACTCCCATTCGGTCTCGCAACCGGATCGGGTTGCCGGGGACGCGCGCGGCAGCGCCTCACGCAGGGCCTGCCGGCCCTTGCCGAAGGTGCGCAGCGCCTCGAGCTTGCTTTCCTCGATGCGGCGGCCGTCGTCCAGCGTATAGGGCATGGAGCGGCAGCCGGCCAGCGATGCGGCGAGCAGCGCCATCGCGGCGCCGCGTGCCAAGCGCGGCGCCGCGATGGCGATCACGAGCATTCTCCGCTGCGCGCATCGGCCAGGATTGGCCACAGGTAGCTGAAGGCGTCTCCGGTGCAATGGGACTCGCAGTCGGCAAAGGCGACCGTGATGCGCTCGTGCTGCTGCCACACCCGAACCGCACAGCGGCCGTCGTTGGCGCTCAGCACGGCGATGGGCAGCTTGGCCGTCTGGTGGAAGTCCTTGAGGTCGAAGCTGCAGGTGCCGCGATGCTGGATGCTGACCTCGGCGGCAAAGCGCTTGACGTCCGCCTGCTCGACCTGGAGCGCCATGCGGCCCTGGGTGCCGCCCTCGTCCTTGAAGGCGCAGCGCGTCGCCACGTTGAGCGGCTTGACCGGCAGCGGTCCCGGCTTGCGGCGCGCGGCCGGCGGCAGCGGGATGTCGATCGCTGCTGCGGCCTGGGAGTCGGCCTCGCGCCCGGCGCCGGCGTCCTTCAGGTGAACCGGCGCAGGCGGCTGGGTAGTGCACGCGGCCAGCAGAAGCAGCGGCAGCGCGACGCGCAATGGTTTCGGCATGTCTCCTCCTGTCGGGGTGCGATCCGGCGTCCGATGTCCGCCGCGCTTTTTTCGCCGCACTCTACGAAGGCATCCTTAAACACCGCTTAACCTCCGCTTAACGCGGCGCCTGCGGCGAGCAGGCGCAAAAAAGGCGCCCGCAGGCGCCTTCTTGCCGGACCGGCCGGAGCTTACTTGGGCGCGGCCACCCAGGCGACGCACCAGCCGTTCGGGGAAATCTCGTTGTCCCCCGGGAAGATCTTGCAGCCGCCGAGCGGCTTGCCCGGGACGAACTGCCCGCAGTTCGCGCAGTTCTTGCCGTCGGGCGACGGCTTGTCCTGGTACTTCATGCTCGCGCGCAAGCCCTGGTTGACGGCGGCAAAGGCACGGCCGCTGACGGCAAGAACGGGGATGGCCGCCAGCGCGGCGGCGCCGCTCTTCAGCAGGTTGCGACGGGAGATGGTGCGATCAGCCATGTGTAACCTCCAGCGAAGGGATTTGACGGAAAACTGACGCTGATCTTACGCCCTTCGCCAGAGTAGGGGAATCCCCGTGGATTCCCCTGTCCCGCGCGGTCCCCGTCAGAAGGGTTGTGCGGAACTGCTGCACGTAAACAAACGGCGCTCGCCTTCTCTCATAAGCTTCTTCATGTGCATCCTGCTTCTCCTAATGATGGCCCGGTAAACAGATCAGGCCATTTCGTGGTTTTGTTTACACTGCCCGGTCGAAGC
>DASVZD010000302.1:0-3325 GCA_036391815.1 Rhodocyclaceae bacterium | reverse complement strand
ACCCATGCCGCCCATGCCGCCGGGCATGCCGCCGGCCGGCTTGTCTTCGACCAGTTCGGCGACCATGCAGTCGGTGGTGAGCATCAGGCTGGCGACGGAAGCGGCGTTCTGCAGCGCGGTGCGCGTGACCTTGGTCGGGTCCAGCACGCCCATCGCCACCATGTCGCCGTACTCGCCGGTGGAGGCGTTGTAGCCGAAGTTCACTTCCTTGTTCTCGAGCACCTTGTTCACGACCACGGAAGGCTCGTCGCCGGCGTTGGCGACGATTTCGCGCATCGGCTGCTCAAGGGCGCGCAGGACGATCTTGATGCCGGCATCCTGCTCGTGGTTGTCGCCCTTGACCTTGGCGGCGGCACGGGCACGCAGCAGCGCGACGCCGCCGCCGGGGACGATGCCCTCTTCCACCGCAGCGCGCGTGGCGTGCAGGGCGTCTTCGACGCGGGCCTTCTTTTCCTTCATTTCGACTTCGGTCGCGGCACCGACCTTGATCAGCGCAACGCCGCCGGCCAGCTTGGCCACGCGCTCCTGCAGCTTTTCCTTGTCGTAGTCGGAGGTGGCTTCCTCGATCTGGGTGCGGATCTGGGCGACGCGCGCCTTGATGGCGTCTTCCTTGCCGTTGCCGTCGATGATCGTGGTGTTTTCCTTGGCGATCTCGACGCGCTTGGCCTGGCCGAGGTCCTTCAGCGTGGCCTTTTCCAGCGACAGGCCGACTTCCTCGGCGATCACGGTGCCGCCGGTCAGGATGGCGATGTCTTCCAGCATGGCCTTGCGGCGGTCGCCGAAGCCCGGGGCCTTGACGGCGACGGTCTTGAGGATGCCGCGGATATTGTTGACCACCAGGGTCGCCAGGGCTTCGCCTTCGACGTCTTCGGCGATGATCAGCAGCGGACGGCCGGCCTTGGCGACTTGCTCGAGCACGGGCAGCAGGTCACGGATGTTCGAGACCTTCTTGTCGTGCAGCAGGACGAAGGGGTTCTCCAGGACGGCGATCTGCTTGTCCGGGTTGTTGATGAAGTAGGGCGACAGGTAGCCGCGGTCGAACTGCATGCCTTCCACGACTTCGAGTTCGTTGGCCAGCGACTTGCCGTCTTCGACGGTGATCACGCCTTCCTTGCCCACCTTGTCCATCGCGTCGGCGATGATCTTGCCGACGTCGGTGTCGGAGTTGGCGGAGATGGAGCCGACCTGGGCGATTTCCTTGGAGGTCGTGCAGGGCTTCGAGATCTTCTTCAGTTCGTCGATGATGGAGATGACGGCCTTGTCGATGCCGCGCTTCAGGTCCATCGGGTTCATGCCGGCGGCGACGAACTTCATGCCTTCGCGGACGATCGACTGGGCCAGCACGGTGGCGGTGGTGGTGCCGTCACCGGCGACGTCGGAGGTCTTGGAAGCGACTTCCTTGACCATCTGCGCGCCCATGTTCTGGAACTTGTCCTTCAGTTCGATTTCCTTGGCGACGGAAACGCCGTCCTTGGTCACGGTCGGGGCGCCGAACGAGCGCTCCAGCACGACGTTGCGGCCCTTCGGACCCAGCGTCACCTTGACGGCGTCGGCCAGGATGTTGATGCCCGCAACCATGCGCTCGCGCGCGGAATCGCCGAACTTGACTTCTTTAGCAGCCATTCAATTTCTCCTTAAATGCTCGGGACGGCCGCGGCTTAAGCCTCGACGACGCCCATGATGTCTTCTTCACGCATCACCAGCAGCTCGTCGCCATCGACCTTGACGGCCTGGCCAGAGTACTTGCCGAAGAGCACGCGATCGCCGACCTTGACGGCCATGGGACGAACCTTGCCGTCTTCCATAATCTTGCCGTTGCCGACGGCCAGAACCTGGCCCTGATCGGGCTTCTCACCGGCGGTATCGGGAATCACGATGCCACTGGCCGTGGTGCGCTCGGCTTCGACGCGCTTGACGATCACACGGTCGTGCAAAGGACGAATTTTCATGGAGTTAGCTCCTTTGTGCTGACGATTATTGGGTGGCAGGGAGGATCCTTGCCCGGTCGAACTGGCGGGCGGTCGCTTGTTAGCACTCGCCGCCGACGAGTGCTAATGGTATGGCGTCGCGCTCAAGATTTCAAGAGGGCCGGCGGAATTCGCCCCGCCATCTCCATCTCGCCGATCCCCTTACCGGTTTACCGGTAGCGTCGACTACGCAGATCTACGTATGCCTTTAGCATTACCATTAATTGCACCAATTTGCCAGCTAATCGCCTTTGGTATGGCATGGAAATTTTCGAGTATTGAAAATTCAAGGGGCTAGCAACTCTTGTAAATCCGAAATCAAGCAAACCTTACCGCAGGCGTCGGATTTAAAACTCCCATTGGGCGGCTTATGGCAGCGGCGCTAGAGTGCCATTACCCCACGGATCGGCGCCAGCCCGGCACTCGCTGGCGCCCCAACAGAAAACAAGGACGACGCTATGACCCCCAACATCAGTATCGTGCGAGTGCCATCCGAGTGCCCCGCCGAAGCTTCGGCCAAGTCCGGACTCGCCGATCCTGCAGCCGAAGCCTCACCCCTTCCCGCGTGGTGGCTCGGCAGCCGCGAGACATTCGCCCGGCTCGTCGACATCCGGATCCGCATTCACGACCGTGAGAGAGCCGCAACGAAGAAAGCCCAGACGGTCCTGGGCGGCGTGCTGCTCGTTGCCGTTTCGGTCTACAGCATCGACGCGATCAGCGCGATGGGCGTCCCCGCAGAGCCTGGCTTCCTGGCGGTCTTTGCCGCGCTCGCCGTGTCCGGCATCCTTCTTTGGCTGCTCGATCGCCGATTGCTCCAGCAATTGCGCGACATCGACCTGCGATCGATGCTCTGGCTCGACCTGATCGATGCCGTGAAACACGGCCGCATCGACGTGCCCGCTCTGTCGGTCGAAGCGGAGGACGAAAGCGACGTCGAACGCCTGCTGCGCAAGGAGGCGGCCATTGCCGCGCGCTTCCTGACTTCGTCGAATACGCTCGCACCGCACCTGCCCATCTTCGGGCACTGCTTCACGCTGGAAAACAGCTAGCGGCCGCAACCGGGCCCACCACGCCGAGGACCCAGAGGCTGCCATGGATAGATTGATAGCAAGCACTTCGCCGTCGGCTCTGCACGACATCCCTGACCTGCCGCCGCAGGGACCGGACCTGGCGGACCACTTTTCGGGCGCCGGCGGAAACGACTACTACGCCATGATGCGCGAGGTCGATTTCCTGATGGAGAAGGGCTTCCCGCTCGGCCTGGCCTTCGTCATGGGGGAGATGGACGCTTCGGTATGCCGCCAGATCCGACGCGCCGCGGCACGGCAGGCCGATTATGTCAGCTGGGTGATGATGGG
>DASVZD010000301.1:0-5636 GCA_036391815.1 Rhodocyclaceae bacterium | reverse complement strand
CTTGGATCAGCGGCCAGGCCTTGCCCATGTCGGCCATGGCGCGCACCAGAGCCAGCGAAACGGCGCCGCCGGTGATCTCTGGGTAAAGCGTGCCGGTGAGCGTGATGGTCTCGTCTCCTGGCCCGACGTACTGGCGCGCCGGCCGGCGCCCGACGCGGGAGTTCGACGGATGGCGCCACTGGGCGCTGCGCTGCAGCTGCTGGTAGGGCAGGGTGTGCAGGCTGAAGACGAACAGGCCAAGGGCGGCCATGGCCGAGACCTGCGGAAGCACGCGCCTCAGCGCGCCGACGGCGGTGGTGAACACCGCGTTCTTGATGACGGTTCCGACGTTGCCCTTGAGGACGTCGCTCAGGCTAGCCATGGATCAGGCCTCATCCGTCAAGCGGCTGCGGGCGCGCGTGGACCGGCTGCGCTCGAGCTTGGCGATCTCGGCCGCCACCATCTCGGCCATTCCCTGCGTGCTGCTACCGGCCGGGGGATAGAGGTTGATGGTGACGATCATCGGCGCCGCGGCGCCGCCCAGCGCGCCGGCGATCGGCGGCCGCGTGTCGAACGACGGCATCGCCATGGCTGACCCGCCCACCACCAGGCCGGCGCCGGCCGCGGCGAAGCGCTTCGTCATGGACTGCAGGGCGCCGATCGGGCCATCCTGCCCGCCCAGGATGCCCTGCTCGAAGCCTTGCATGGTGAAGCCGCCGATCTGGTGGAAGACCCGCGACGGGGACTTGATGCCGAGCGCCTCCTTGGCGGCCGTCACCACCTTCCCGGCGATCGACTTCACCTTCGAGTAGAGGCCCCCGCTCAAGAGGTCGAGGCCGGCTTCGAAGCCCGCCAGCATCCATCCCCCGATCTTGCTCCACTCGCCGTTCTTGAAGGCCTGGATGATGTCGAAGACGAAGCCGCCGAGGTTCGTCTTGTAGCCGGCGATGCGCGAGACGAGCGCGCTGATCGCCTCGTCGATGAGCATTCCCAGCGCGTAGCCGGCGGCGAAGGCGGCGCCGATCTTCAGCACCGGCAGCAGGAAGGCCCACAAGCCGGCCGCGGCGCCGCCGGCGGTGAGCCCGATCGCGCCGAAGGCGAAGTTGAGCATGGCGAAGGGCACGAGCAGCGCGCCGGCGCCGACGAGCAGCCCGCCGAAGACCAGCGCGATGATGCCTGCCCACTTGGCGATCTTCATCATCCCCGCAGCCAGCGTCGGGTGGTCCTTCATCCATCCCTGCGTCTTCTCGGCAACCTCACCCAGCCATCGGGCCGTCTCGTGGAGATCCGGAGCGATCGATTCGCCCAGAGCTACCAGCGCGTTGGTGAAGGTGCCCGAGGCCGCGTCCCACAGGTTCTTGAGGGTGTTGAGTTGCTCGTTGACGCGGATCTGGATGTCGGCCTGGCGATCGAGCGATGCCTGCACGTCCTTGTAGCCGGCCATTCCCCGGTCGATCATGATGGACAGCGCCTGCAGCGTCTCGGCGTCGTCGCCGAAGATCGTCCGGAGGACCGCCAGTCGCTTCTGGGTGTTCACCGCCTTCAGCTTCTCGAGCTGGGCGTACATCTTCTCGATGCCGCCGAACTCGCCCTTGCCGTCGGTGAAGTCGAGGCCCAGGCCCGAGGCCTTGTTCGCCTTGGCGACCTTCTTGGCGTCCATCGACAGCTGGAAGATCTTGCGGAAGGCGTTGCCCGAGGCCTCGCCGGCCATGCCGGACTTCACCGTCATGGCGATCAGCGGCGCCAGCGCCTTTGCCGCCCCGGCGCCTTCCTGGCGCAGGATGGAGAGCGCCGGCGAGAGCTTGGCATAGCCCTGCAGCATGTCCGTCTGGTTGACGCCGATGTAGTAGGTACGCTGGATGACGTCCATCAGCTGCATCATCTCGGCGTCGGTGGTGCGCGTGGCGTGCTGCAGCTCGGCGGCGAACTCGGCGGCGGCCGTCGGCGCCATCTTGAGCTGCACGGCCAGGTAGGCGGTGGCCTTGCCCAGGCCGCCCAGGATCTTCTCGGCCGGCATGCCCTGCCGCACCAGCATGGTCATCATGTCCTGGTAGTCGGAGGTGGTTCCCGGCAGCTTGTTGCCGAGCTGCTCGGCCAGGCGGTTGATTTCCGCGTACTGGCTGGTCAGCGCGCCGCCGGCTCCCAGCATGGCGACCTTGAGCTGCGTTGCCGAGTCCTCGGCCTTGGCGTAGGCCAGAACGGGCAGGGCGACGGCCGCATTGATGGCGCCGCCGGCCATCAGCGCGCCGGTGCCGGCCGAGCGCAGCTTCGAGGCGGTTCCCATGGACTTGTCGTAGGCGGCGCGCGCGGCGTGCATGCGGGCGATCACCTTGTTCTGGGATTCCAGCTGGTGGCGCAGCTTCTCGACGGAGCGCGCGGCCTCGTTCTGCTGGACGGAGAGGTCGCGGCTGTGCGCGGCCAGGTTGCCGACGTCGATGCCGCCAGACCTCATCTGCTGGAACAGGCGCTGCTGCGTCGTCATCAGCGAGGCGTGCCTGGTACGGAGCTTCTCGACTTCCTTCTCGGCTTCCGCCAGGGCCCGCACCATCTTCTGCGCCGGCTCCGGGGATCCGGCCATCTCGGCCTTAAGCTGACGCACGCGCTCCTGGGCGGCCTTGAAGGTGTTGGCGGTGATGGCGGCCGCCTTGTCGGTGTCCTTGAAGGCGCTGATGAGCTTCTGCTGGGATTCCAGCGCCTTGAGCTGGTCCTTCATGCCCTTCAGCGCGCGGGCGGCGTCGCCGCTGCCTTTCATGATGACGCGCAGCGGGCCGGTGGCCTTGTCGATGGCGGCAAGGACGACCTCGAGGCGCAGGCGGTCGCCCATGGTCAAGACTCCGCTCCGCTTCGCTGGCGGGCCTGCTCACGCCACATTGCAATGTCCTCGACGTTCATATCTTCGAAGGCGCTGGGCGGCCAGTGGAAGATGGCGGCGATGTCCGCCATCGCGTCCTCTACTCGGGCAGGGATTCGGACAGCGCCTTCTTCGCCGCCTCCAGCGCCGCCCGCGGCACAAAAAAACCCGCCAGCGCGATCCCCAGCTGTGCGAGATCCGCGGAGTCCATGCCGGCGACGTCCGGCTCGTTGAGCGTGGGGGAACTGACGCGCGGCACCACCTTGATGATGGCGTCCGTCTGCATGTTCATCAGTTCCATCAGCGAAACGCCGCGAAGCGCGCCGGCCTTCGGGCGGCGCAGCACGACTTCCGTGATCTTGTCTTCGCCGCGCTGGATCGGTTCGTCGAGCGTGACGGTGACGGATTGGTTCTTTTCCATGGTGATTCGTCTCCTGGTGTTCATTCAAGGCCGCCCTCATGAACGGCGGGCGCGCCTTCGGTTCTTCCTCCCGAGTGAAGCCGTCTTCCCGGGCAGTTGGCTCTCGAGGTATTCCTACGCGATGCCGATCGCCTTGCGCTGCTCGGCGAGCATGTCCTTGCCGTTCACGTTCTCGATGAAGTTGAGCAGGTCGATCTCGATGACGACCTTGTTGTCGATCGTGAGCTTGTAGTAGCTGCAGGTGCGCTTGACGACGAACTTGCCGCGGTCGCCGCCCTTGGCGGAGCCCGGGTCGAGTTCCTCGTAGCGGCCGCGCACGACGACTTCGACGGCCTGGACGGCGCAGGTGTCGTCGCGCTGGTAGGCGCCGGCGAAGCGCAGCATCTTGGCGTCGACCTTCGGGTCGGCGTAGCCCTCGAGGATGGACTTCATGAGGCCGCCGTAGGTCTCCTCGATCTCGATGCCTTCCTGGCCGAGGTCGGTCTTCACCGGGCCGTTCATGCCGCCGCCGCGGAAGTCGTCCATCTTGCGCTTGAGGGGCGGAAGCTTCACTTCCTCGACCTGGCCGAGGAAGGACTCGCCATCGCCGAAGACGTTGAAGTTCTTGAGTACGCTGGGCAGTCCCATGTCGTTGCTCCTTGGTCAGTTCGATCAGGCGCCGATCTTCGAAGCGAAGTCGACGAGGTAGCGGTCGGTGATCTTCTGGGTGAAGACCAGGTTCTCGCACGGCGGCACCGGCGTGAAGTCGTAGTCGACGTAGAACTTGCCGGCCTTGAGCGTGACGGCGTCGTTCTTGTCCTTGTCGAACCACGCCTCGCCGCCGAGCAGGTAGCCCAGGCGGACCCACTCGCGGAACTTGGCGTTCACGCCCTCGATGATGTCGCGCGCCAGGCTGGGCGAGAGCGGCATGTCCACCGCCCACAGGTGCGCCTCGGCCATCGTGTCGGCGATCACCTGCGCGCTGCGGGTGTAGTTCTCGAAGGCGAAGAGCGGGTCGGACGAGCAGGTGCGCGAGCCCCAGAAGCGGAAGCCGTCGCGCCGGATGAGCGTGGTGATCTTCTTGTTGTTGAGGTAGTCGGCGTCGGTGGCGGTCGACTGCAGGTCGAAGAACACGTCCTTGCTGATGCCGGTGACGCCGTTGACGCCGATGTTGGAGATCGTCTTGTGCCAGCCGATCTCGTTGTCGATCTTGGCGCGCAGGCCGAGCGCGCGGGCGGTGGCCGGCGCGGTGGCGTAGCCGGTGCCGTTCCATGCTTCGAAGTCCGGCCAGATGATCATGGCCTCGCGCTGGCTGAAGTCCTGCTGGTAGTCCCAGGCGTCTTCCTTCGTCTCGGCGCCGTAGGCCGACAGGTAGGCGAAGCCGCGCAGCTTCTGCGCCAGGCCGGCGAGCTCGACGGCAACCGCGGAGGTATCGAGGCCCGGGCAGCCCAGGATCCTCGGCTTGACGCCGAACTGGTGCTGCGCAGCGAGCAGCGCCTTCATGCCGGTGTAGCGGCCGTTCACCGTGCTGCCAATGATCTTGGTGTTCTGGTCCGCCAGGCGGGCGGCGGCGTCGGCGCCTTCGCCGTCGGCCACGCGGACGACGACGCACAGCGCGTCCGTCTGGTCGCCGATGGCATCGAGAACCGGCGCGAGGGTCCCGAGGTCTCCGCCCTTGCCGGCGGCATCGCGCACGCTGGTGACGAGCACCGGCGTGTCGAGCGGGAACGCGGCGGCGTCCGCATCGGAGGCCGTCGCGACGAAGCCGGCGACGGCGGTGGAAACGGTGGTGATCGGGCGGACGCCGTCCGTCGCCTCGATGACGCGTACGCCGTGGTGATAGTCTTCAGCCATGATGGCCTCCAGGTGAGGTGGTGCTGCGATGATGTCCGACGCGCGCGCGCGCGTCTCGCATCGGACGTTGTTGATCGGCGCGGGACATCAGTGGTCGCCCATTCCCCAGCCGCGCGCCTGGCCTAGGTTGGGTCCGTTCACGCCGGCCGCCGCGGAATCGTCGGACTGCATCCGCAGCAGCACAGCAAAGCGGCCGTTCAGCTTCCAGCCGATGCCGGCCTGCAGGAATTGGCGGCGGCAGCCAGTGCCGCACCAGCGCAGATGCACGAATAGGCCCACAGGGACAAGCCATCCCGTAAGGCCGTAGAGAAGAAGCCAGGCCAGCAGCAGGCCTGGCAGGCCGCCGGGGAAAAGAAGCCGGGCGTACAGAACGCCATTGCGGAACAGGCTGCGCGTGAAGCAGGCGGTGCCGAAGCGGAACCATAGGCACGTGAAATCCGGGAGCGCGACAGTTCGATAATTCGCCCCATACTCGACCTCCGCGATCGGCTTGACGCTGGACGATTCCAGCAGGAACGGCCAGCGGTTGAGCGCCAGCTCGTCGAGGGCGTC
>DASVZD010000300.1:0-3302 GCA_036391815.1 Rhodocyclaceae bacterium | reverse complement strand
GGCCGCGGCATGAAGCGCGGTGCGCCATGAGGGCCCTGCGCGCTTCCTGGCGCACCCTGGCGCCAGCACGCCTGCGCCAGGCCGCGCGCATCGCGCTGGCGGCCGCGGAGAACTGGTCGGCCGACCGCTGCGCCTCGATGGCGGCGGCGCTGGCCTTCTACGCCGCCTTCTCGCTGGCCCCGCTGCTGGTGATCGCGGTGGCGGTCGGCAGCATCTTCTTCGGCGAGAAGGCGATCGAGGGACGCCTGTACACCGAGCTCGAGTCGCTGATCGGGCGCGACGCCGCGCTCACCGCGCAGATGGTGCTCGCCAATGCCTGGAAGGCCGGCGAGGCGCGCACGCTCGGCTGGCTGTCGCTGGCCGGCACCGCGATCGGCGCCACCGCCACCTTCGCCGAGCTCAACGCATCGCTCAACGCCATCTGGCGCGCGCCGCCGGCGCAGCACGCGCTGGCGGCGCTGGTGCGCGTGCGCCTGATCTCCTTCGGCCTGGTGCTCGGCGCCGG
Source organism: Rhodocyclaceae bacterium (assembly GCA_036391815.1). GTDB lineage: Bacteria > Pseudomonadota > Gammaproteobacteria > Burkholderiales > Rhodocyclaceae > Nitricoxidireducens. The sequence continues at coordinate 2,797 of DASVZD010000300.1, read as the reverse complement.
CTTCCTGCTGGTGGTGCTGCTGATCGCCGACGCCGCCATCGTCTACGTCACCCAGGTGCTGTTCGCCAACGGCGTGCTCGGCGCGCTGGTCGGCGCGATCCAGCAGACCGCCTCGTTCGGCTTCCTGTGCCTCGCCTTCACCGTGCTGCTCAAGGTGCTGCCCGACGTGCCGGTCGACTGGACGGAGGCGCTCGACGGCGGCATCGCCGGCGCCATCCTGTTCGCCGTCGGCAAGCACGTATTCGCGCTCTACCTTTCGCGCGCCGGCAGCACCAGCGTCTTCGGCGCCGCCAGTTCGCTGGCCGTGCTGATGATGTGGCTGTTCTTCTCGGCCGCGGCTTTCCTGGTCGGCGCCGAGCTTGCCGCCACCCTCGGCCACGAGCACCGCGCGCCCGGCCGCACCAAGTCGGAGGCGACATGGCAGTCGCGCTGAACCGCGCCGGCCCGATGCACCGCCGCCCCGGGCTGCGCCCGCGTCCGGCGCCGTCCGATGCCAGGACGGCCGGACGCCGCGTGCTGCGCCTGCTGCTCTCGGCGATCCTGCGCTACCGCTGGCGCACGGCCTTCGCGCTGGCCCTGGTGATCGCCGCCAAGCTGGCGACCCTGCTGGTGCCGATGGCGCTCAAGGGCATCGTCGACCGGCTCGGCGCCGCCGGCGGCACCGACGCCGCGCCGGCCGCGCTGCCGGTGTTCCTGCTGCTCGGCTACGCGGTGCTGCGCTTCCTCGGCACCTTCTTCAGCGAAATCCGCGACTTCGCCTTCGCGCGCGTGGCGCAGGACACCGTGACCGGCTACCTGCTGCGCTCGTTCATCCATCTGCATCGTCTCTCCGTGCGCTTCCACGCCATGCGGCGCACCGGAGGCGTGACGCGCGACGTCGAGCGCGGCACCCAGGGCATCGGCTTCCTGCTCGGCGTCGCGCTGTTCACCGTGCTGCCGACGCTGTTCGAGATCCTCGCCGTGGTGGTGGTGATCGGCGTCGGCTACAGCCCGTGGTTCATCCTGGTGATCCTCGCCACCTTCGCCGCGTACACCACCTTCACGGTGATCTACACGGAGCGGCGCGCGGTGTACCAGCGCGCGCTCAACAAGCTCGACTCCAAGGCCAATGCGCAGCTGGTCGACAGCCTGCTCAACTTCGAGACCGTCAAGTACTACACCAACGAGCGCTTCGAGCACCTGCGCCTGGGCGGCCTGCTCGACCGCTCGGTGGAGATCGCGGTGCAAAACCAGAAGGCCTTGTCGACGCTGCACATCGGCCAGAGCGGCATCATCGCGCTGGGCGTCGCCTCGATCATGCTGCTGGCCGGGCAGAACGTGGTGACGGGCCACATGAGCGTCGGCGACCTGGTGCTGGTGAACGCCTACGTGATCCAGGTGTGCCTGCCGCTCAACTCGCTGGGCTTCATCTTCCGCCAGGCGCGCGACGCCATCATCAACGCCGAGCAGCTGTTCCGCCTGATGGACGAGAAGCCGGAAATCCAGGACGAGCCCGACCGCCGCGAGCTGGAAGTGACCAAGGGCGAGGTGCGCTTCGAGCATGTCTCCTTCGCCTACGAGCCGAGCCGGCCGATCCTGCAGGACGTCAGCTTCGTCATCCCGCCCGGCCGCACCGTCGCCGTGGTCGGCGGCAGCGGCTCGGGCAAGTCGACGCTGGCGCGGCTGCTGTTCCGCTTCTACGACGCCACGCGCGGCCGCGTGCGCATCGACGGCCAGGACGTGCGCGACGTCAGCCAGCGCTCCCTGCGCGCCGCCATCGGCATCGTGCCGCAGGACACCATCCTGTTCAACGACAGCATCGCCTACAACATCGCCTACGGCCGCGCCGGCGCGCGCCTGCCGGACGTCATCGAGGCGGCCAGGGCGGCGCACGTGCACGACTTCATCGCCAGCCTGCCCGAGGGCTACGACACGCTGGTCGGCGAGCGCGGCGTGAAACTGTCCGGCGGCGAGAAGCAGCGCATCGCCATCGCCCGCGCCATCCTCAAGAACCCGCCGATCCTGGTGCTCGACGAGGCGACTTCGGCGCTCGACACGCGCGCCGAGCGCGCCATCCAGGAGGAGCTCGACCGCCTGGCGCACGCGCGCACCACGCTGGTCATCGCGCACCGGCTGTCGACGGTGGTCGGCGCCGACGAGATCCTGGTGCTCGAGAAGGGTCGCATCGTCGAGCGCGGGCGGCACAACGCGCTGCTCGACGCGGACGGCGTCTACGCGCAGCTATGGCGCCTGCAGCTCCAGCAGCAGGTGCTCGAACAGGCCGAGCAGCGGCAGGAGGGGACAGGCGGATGAGCAAGGTATTCACGCCCATCGTCACCATGGACGCGGCGCAGCGCGCCGTGAGACTGGTGGCGCCGATGATCGAGACGGCGCGGCAGGACCGCCGCGTGGTCGGCAGCGGCTTCCTCTACGTGGTGGTGATGGACCCGGGCCTGGCGCCCGGCGAGGCGCGCTTCGAGGAGGCCATCCTGCACGAGCAGGGCTTCGGCGACGAGGCGCAATGGGACGCCGACTACCGCCGCTTCGCGCGCGACAAGGCGCGGCTGTCGTGGCTGCGCGGCATGGACGGCCACCGGCTGCAGACGCTGTCGCCGCACCTGCTGCGGCCGGGCGACACGCGGCTGTGGGGCGGCGTCTGCCTCGACGGCATCGTGGTCGCCGCCAGCGGCGCCTTTCCGTGGTACGACGAGCTGTTCGCGGGCGCGGTGGCGCTGGCGCTGCGCGCCATCGCGAAGGAGGCGCGCAGCGGCGGGAATCCGGACTAGCGGAGCCCTAGCGCCCCGCGCCGCGGTTGCCG
>DASVZD010000299.1:0-4429 GCA_036391815.1 Rhodocyclaceae bacterium | reverse complement strand
CGCAGCTCTGGGCGGCATGTACGCGGATCAGATCACTCTCGTCGGCACCGAAGCCGGCGTCGGCGTCCGAAACGCTGGCTATATAGGCGCCAACGCTGGCGACGTGGTGGTCACCGCGGCCGGCCGGCTCGAGAACGCCGGTGCCGTGGCCGGCAATGCCGGCATTCGCATGAATGCCCTGGCGGGCATGGAGAACCGCGGCACGGTGTACGCCCAGGGCGACGTCCGCCTCGACACGCCGGCCGATATCGACAATGCAGCCGGTGGCGTGCTGGCTGCCTCGGGCCGGCTGGGTATCGGCGCGCGCAGTCTCGACAACCGCGCCGGACAGGTGCTGGCTCAGGGCGATCTCGGCGTCGTCCTGGCAACCGGCCTGGACAACCGCGGCGGCCTCGTTCGGACCGGCGGAGCCCTGACGGTCGCGGCCGCCCGGGTCGACAACGGCAATACGCAAGGCACCGATCAGGGTCTGGAAGGGAACAGCCTGCGCCTTACCGCAACCCAAATCGACAATAGCCATGGCGCCATCCGCGCCAACGACGCGTTGTCGGCGATCGGCAGCAGCTTGATCGACAACTCGGCCGGCGTGATTTCCTCGGCCGGGACGCTGACGGTCCAGGATACCGATCCTTTCCATAAGACCCTCGCCGTGACGAACACCGGCGGTACGCTCATCGCCGGCCAAATGCTCGACGTCGATGCTGCGAGTCTCACGGGCGACGGCGATCTGTCGAGCATCGGCGACATGCGCATCAAGCTCGACCAGGATTTCCTCCATACCGGGCAACTGGCCGCCAACGGCAATGCCCGGCTGGAAACCGCCGGCACGATCACCAACCGGTCGATGATGAAGGCAGGCAGCACCCTCGATATCCGGGCCGCCGCCATCGACAACCAGGCGAGCGGCACCCTATCCGCGACGACGATCAAGCTCCTGGCGACCGACAGCCACACCCTGACCAATCGGGGCCTGATCGACGGCGCGGACACCTTCCTCGACGCCGTCACCCTGGACAACCTGGGCACCGGCCGCATCTACGGCGACCATGTCGCCATCGCTGCCGCCACGCTCAACAACCTCGCCGAAGGCAGCGACGCGCCGGTCATCGCAGCTCGCAGCCGCCTGGACATCGGTGGCGGAACGATCAACAACGGCGAGCACGCCCTGTTATTCAGTGCCGGCGACATGAGCCTGGGCGGCAGTCTCGACGCCAGCCATCTCGCCACCGGAGCCGCCGCCGCAGTCAACAATCGCAGCGCCACCATCGAAGCCCTCGGCAGCATCAATCTCTCCGCGCGGCAAATCCAAAACACCAACGAGCATTTCGCCACCGTAGACGGCGTCCTCGTCGGCAGCGAAGGGATCACCGAGTACCAGGGCAGCGGCTCGCCCAACCGCTACCGGGCCGGCACGCCCGGCGTCTTCATCTACAACGACGAATCCGATCACCTGGCGACGCCCGAGGGCTCGTACGAAGACTGGATCGGCTACTACTACACGCGTACTACCACCGAAAGCCAGGTGCAAAGTTCCGATCCGGCCAAGATCATGGCCGGCGGCGGCATCGTCTTCACCGCGGACACGCTGCTCAACGACAAGAGCCAGATCGTCGCCGGCGGAACCATTTCCGGCACCATCGGCAGCCTGACCAACGCCGAGGTCTTAGGCACGCGAACCGTCACCGATTCCGGAACGGTCACCTCCTACTGGCGCGACCATCAGAAGGGGCGCGACAGCACCGGCAGCAGCAGCGCCGCCTACAACCCTGCGCCCGCCGTACAAACCATCACGCTCTCGCCCACCCTATACCGGCAAAACACGGCGCCGACCGGCACGGGCACCCATCTCGCGGCCTTCAATGCCGCCAGGGGCGTCTTCGTCTTCACGGACCCCACCGCGCCGAGCGTCCCCAGGAACAGCCTTTACCGGATATCCACCGCTCCCGCCTCGCATTACCTCATCGAATCGGACAGCCGTTTCACCGACTATCGCAGCTGGCTCAGTTCCGACTACCTGCTCAGCTCCCTTCTGCTCGACCCTGCCGTCATGCAAAAGCGCCTGGGCGACGGCTTCTATGAGCAGAAGCTCATCCGCGAGCAGGTTGCGGAACTCACCGGCCATCGCTTCCTCGACGGTTACGCCTCGGACGAAGCCCAGTACCGCGCGCTGATGGACAACGGCGCCACCTATGCCAAGGCGCACCAGCTGGTGCCGGGCGTCGCTCTGTCCGCGGAGCAGATCGCGCAGCTCACCAGCGATATCGTCTGGCTCGTCGAGAAGACCGTCACCCTTCCGGACGGCCGGACCGCCAAGGCCCTCGTTCCCCAGGTCTATGTGCGGGTTCAGGCAGGCGACCTCACCGCCTCCGGCGCGCTGGTGTCTGCCGACAGCATCAACCTCCGGGTGACGGGCGATCTCGTCAATAGCGGGACCATCGCCGGGCGCAATGTCGTTGCCCTCACCGCCGACAATCTCAAGAATATCGGCGGGCGCATCGGCGGCGCCAACGTCGGGCTCTCGGCCAACACCGACCTCATCAACCAGGGCGGCCGCATCGAAGCCGGCAACGCGCTGATGGCCGACGCCGGGCGCGACCTCGTCGTTTCGTCGACCACCACCACGCAGAGCAATGCACAAGGCAGCCGAACCAATGTCGACCGGGTCGCCGGACTCTATGTCTCCGGCAACACCGGCAGCGACGGCCTCCTCCTCGCCTCGGCCGGTCGCGACCTGACCCTGGCGGGCGCCGAGGTCCGGAACGACGCCACCGGGGCGACGCAGCTGACGGCCGGCCGCGACGTGAACCTCGCCACCGTCACCGAGAGCAGCAGCAACCGCATCGTCTGGGACGGCGCAAATAGGAGAAGCGACAGCAGCCGTGCCGAAACGGGCACGACGATCCAGACCCAGGGCGATTTGGCGCTCACCGCGGGCAACGACCTGACGGCCCGCGCCGCCACGGTCACCAGCGACAAGGGCGCCCTCCTCGCCAGCGCCGGGCGCGACCTCCGCCTCACCGCCGGCGAAGCCAACGTCACCGTGGACGAAGCCCACCAGCACACCGGCACCAGCAGCGCCTTCTCGAGCACCACCATCACCACGCGGGACACCGTGGACCGCACCAGCGCACAGGGCAGCACCTTCTCCGGCAACACGGCCACCCTCCAGGCCGGCCGCGACGTCCAGCTCACCGGCAGCAACGCCGTCGCCAGCCAGGACGCGACAGTCACTGCCGCCCGCAATCTGACGGTCGAAGCGGCCACCGAAACCGACAGGGAAACCCATTTCCGGCAGGAGACCAAGTCAGGCCTCTTCAGCAGCGGCGGCTTGGGCATCACCCTCGGCACCCAGGAGCAAAGCGTCGACCAGCAGGGCGTAGGTACCAGCGCCGCCGGCAGTACCGTCGGCAGTATCGAAGGCAACGTCATCCTCCGCGCCGGCGAGGCCTATCGGCAGGTGGGCAGCCAGGTCAGCGCGCCGGCCGGCGACGTCGACATCGCCGCCAAGAAGGTCGATATCCTCGAAGCGCGAGAGACCAACCGCGCTGACACCAAGACCGAGTTCAAGCAAAGCGGCCTTACCGTGGCGATCACCAGCCCGGTCATCAGCGCGATCCAGACCGCCCAGCAAATGGGCCGGGCGGCGGGTAACACCAAGGACGGGCGCATGAAGGCCCTGGCCGCGGCCAATACCGCCATGGCCGCCAAGAACGCCGTCGATGCGATCAAGGCCGGACAAGGCACGACCATCGGCGGCAAGCCCAACCAGATCCCCGTCACCAACGACAAAGGCGAAGTGACCGGCACGCGCGACGCCAACGCCGCCGACAAGGCCGGCGGCATCGACGTCAGCATCAGCCTCGGCTCCAGCCGGAGCAGCAGCAACAGCACGCAGACCAGCGACAGCGCGGCCGGCAGCAGCGTCACCGCCGGCAACGACGTGCGCATCGTCGCCACCGGCGCCGGACAGGACAGCAACCTCACCGTGCAGGGGAGCCGCATCCAGGCCGGCACGGATCTCACCCTCCAGGCAGACAACGATATCCGACTCCTCGCCGCGCGCAACACCGCGGAGCAGCACAGCAGCAACAGCAGCGGCAGCGCTAGCGTCGGCGTGAGCTTCGGCACCAACGGCCTGCTCTTCACCGCCGGCGCCAGCCGGGGCCGCGGCAACGCCGACGGCAACGACGTCGCCTGGACCAACGCCGACGTCCATGCGGACGGTACCCTCACCCTGAAGTCCGGCGGCGACACCACCCTCAAGGGCGCCACCGCGACGGGCAAACAAGTCGTCGCCGACGTCGGCCGCGACCTCGCCATCGAAAGCTTGCAGGACACCAGCCGTTACGACAGCAAGCAGCAGAACGTCGGCGGCAGCATTTCCATCGGCTACGGCAAGATGGGCGGCAGCTTCTCCGCCGGCCAGAGC
>DASVZD010000298.1:0-18010 GCA_036391815.1 Rhodocyclaceae bacterium | reverse complement strand
GCGCGCCGCCAGCGCGTCCATCGCCGCATCGACGGGAATCCGCGCGATGCCCGCCTGGCGGTCGATCCATTGCCACTCGCCGATCAGCCGGCGCTTCTCCGCGTCGTAGGCGCGGCGATCGATCTGCGGCGCCGACTCCGCGGCATGCCGGGGATCGGCGGCCGCCGTCCGCGGCGCGTTCGGCGCCGCCCCGTCCCACGCCTGCCAGGCCAGCAGCAGTTCCCGGCACCCCGCCACCGCGACGAGGATGGCCAATACCAGCGCGCCCGCCACGGCGAGCACGCGCCGGGCGTCGATGTCGCGCGATTCGACGGATTCCCTGGAGTCAGCCACGAGCCGCCTCCTCCGCGGGCAGGGCCGCGACACAAAGGGCGGAGAATCCCGCCACGCACAGCGGCAGCAGCCACCATTCGTGGCGCATCTGCAGGTGCGCGACCGAGGGCAGGATCAGCCAGCACAGCGCCAGCAGGTGCGCGCCGAGCAGCACGACGGCGACGGTGGCCAGGTGCGACGACGAATCTTTGATCTCGCGGAACAGCAGCGCCAGGAAGGGGACGCCGAACTGCAGCAGCGCCACCGCGATGCCGAGCGGCGGCCACGGCAGCGCGCGCCGCTGCTCGTACCAGAGGATTTCGTGCGGCAGGTTCTCGGCCCAGATGATCAGATACTGGCAGAAGGCCAGGTAGCCCCAGGCGAGCACCCAGGTCAACAGCAGGTTGCCGATGTCGCGCTTGGTCTGGCGGTCGGCGACGTTATTGCGCGATGCGGCCACGAACGCGGCGAAGGCCAGTCCCGCCAGCGCCTGTGCCGCCGCGGCCTGGAGGCCGAAGATGCTCGAATACCAGAGCGGCGACAGCGACATCAGCCAGTCGGCGGAGGCCACGCCCACCGACAGCGCATAGAGGATCGCGGAGGTCGCGGCCAGGCGCACCGACAGGCGCTCCTCGCGGCGCGCGGCCCAGGCGAGCAGGTTCCACAGCAGCAGCACGGCGATGCTGCGTGCGGCGAAGAAGCCCGGCTGCAGCCAGGCATCCTTGAAGGCCGGCGCCGACAACTCGGCTTCCCAGCCGCGCGGCGCCGTCGCCCACGGGTAGAGATCACGCAGTCCCAGCAGCACCGGCAGGAACAGCACGCTCAGCAGCGGCAGCAGCCCAGCCGCCCGCGTGAGCGGCGCCCGCACCGCTTCGCCCCATCCGCCGCCGGTCAGCGCGTGCATCCACAGCGTCGCCAGCCCGCCCATGGCGATCCAGGCGCAGAAGCACCAGGCCGTCAGCCACGCGGCGAGGAAGGCGGTGCGATCGAACCACCAGCCCGGCAGCGCGAGCGCCAGCAGCGCGATGCCGGCCGCGCCGGTGCGCCACCTGCGCCGCAGCGCGGCCGTCATTGGCCGGCCTCCGCTTCGAGCCGTCGGCGCAGGTCGGCCGGCAGCGAATCGACATGGGCATCCTGGCTCAGCTGCAGGGCACGGATGTAGGCGACCACCGCCCAGCGGTCGGCGGGCGACAGCACGTCGGCATAGCGCGGCATGATGCCGTAGCCGCCGCTGATGACGTCGAAGAAGTGGCGGTCGGGCGCGCGCCGCAGGCGGTCCTGGTGATACGAGGGCGGGTGCGGGAAGCCGCGCCGCGCCACCAGCCCGTCGCCGTCGCCGGCCACGCTGTGGCAGGGCGCGCAGTAGATATCGAAGCGGCTGCGGCCGCGCTCCAGCAGCTGGCGCGTGATCGGGTATGGAACGGCCGTGGCGGCGAGCGCCGCCTCGTCGCGCCGCACTTCATCGGCACCCTTCCACGCGCTGCTGGTTCCGGCGAAGGCGCCGCGCGCGGAGGGCAGCGTGCCGGCCGGCGGCCGGCGCGCCGAGGTGCCGTCGGCGAACAGCGGGCTCGGCGCGAAGCTGTTGTAGCGCGGCTGGTCGTACATGTTGTGCATGCCCTTCTCGCACCCCGACAGCAGCAGCCCGGCCAGAACCGCGAGCATCACCCTCACAGCGGCACCTCCCAGGTCTTCAGGGCAGGCCGGCCTTGCAGGAAGCCGCGCGCCCGTTCGGCGTCGCTGCCTGCGGCATCGAGGCGCAGGCAGAGGAAGAAGCGGTTGCGCGTGGCGAGGTCGAATTCGCGCACCTCGAACAGCGGATGGCGCAGCCGCGGCAGGCCGTTGGCCGCCAGCATGCCGACGAGCGTCGCGATCGCCGCGCCGAGGATCACCACCGCCAGCGTCGGCGGCACGAACGCCGGCCAGCTGTCGAGCGGCCGGCCGCCGACGTTGATCGGGTAGTCGATCACCGCCGAATACCATTGCAGCGCGTAGGTGGCCACGCCGCCCGCCACGCCGCCGAGGAAGCAGATCAGCGGCATGCGGTTGCGCGTGAAGCCGAGCGCTTCCGGCAGTCCCTCGACCGGGAACGGCGCGTAGGCGTCCACCGCCAGCCCCTCGCGCGTGGCGTCGGCCGCGGCGGCGATCAGGTCGTCCGCGTCGGCGAATTCGGCGAGGAGTCCGTACAGGATCGTCACGCGCCCTCCTCCGCGCTCTCGCGGATCAGCAGCCGCATCTCGGCGACGGCGATCGCCGGCAGCAGCCGCAGGAACATCAGGAACAGCCAGACGAAGAAGGCGATCGAGCCGAACAGGAAGATCCAGTCCCAGCGCGTCGGGATGAACATGCCCCAGGCCGAAGGCATGAAGTCGCGATGGAGGCTGGTGACGACGATCAGGAAGCGCTCCATCCACATGCCGACGTTGACGACGATGCTGACCACGAACAGCGCCGCGACGCTGCGGCGCATGCGGCGGAACCAGATCAGCTGCGGCACCACGACGTTGAAGAACATCATGGTCCAATAGACCGGCGCGTAGGCGCCCTTCCAGCGGTCGACGGTCATGGCGATCTCGAACTCGTCGCCGCTGTAGAACGAGGTGAACATCTCGGCGGCGTAGCTGTAGATGACCACCCAGCTGGTCGCCAGCAGCACCATCGCCGCGTATTCGAGGTGGCGGCGCGTGATGAAGTCCTCCAGGCCGAAGGCGCGCCGCAGCGGGATCGCCAGCGACAGCACCATGGCGAAACCGGAGAACAGCGCGCCGGCCACGAAGTACGGCGGGAAGATGGTCGAGTGGTAGCCGGGCGTGTTGCCGATGGCGAAATCGAGCGACACCACGGAGTGCACCATCACCACCAGCGGCGTCGCCAGCCCCGCCAGCAGCAGGTAGGCGTGCTCGTAGCGCGCCCAGTGGCGCGCCTCGCCGCGCCAGCCGAGCGCGAACAGGCCGTAGGCGGCGCGCTTGAACGGCGTGGCGGCGCGGTCGCGCAGGGTCGCCAGGTCGGGAATCAGCCCGACGTACCAGAACAGCAGCGAGACGATCAGGTAGGTGCCGATGGCGAAGAAGTCCCACACCAGGGGACTGCGCCACTGCGGCCAGACGTTCATCACGTTGGGATACGGGATCAGCCAGTAGAAGAACCACGGCCGCCCGAGGTGCAGGATCGGAAACAGCCCGGCGATGCCGGCGGCGAACAGCGTCATCGCCTCGGCGAAGCGGTTGATCGAGGTGCGCCACTTCTGCCGCAGCAGGTAGAGGATCGCCGAGATGAAGGTGCCGGCGTGCCCGATGCCGATCCACCAGACGAAGTTGCCGATCGCGTAGCCCCAGGCCACCGGGATGTCGACGCCCCAGATGCCGACGCCCTCCACGAACAGGTACGACGTGGCGCCGAAGAAGATCACGGTGCCGGCGAAGGTGGCGGCGAACAGCAGCCACCAGCGCCAGGTGCTCGGCCGGGTGAGCACCAGGTCAGAGATCTTGTCGGTGATGGTCGCATAGCGCCATCCGGCGGTGAGGACGCCGATGTTGCGGGAGACGGGGGGATGTTGGACGGGCATTTCAGCTGCCGCCCAACGCTGCGGGGGGCTCTAACCGCCGAGGGCGACGGGGTGGCGCCGACGCTTCGTGTCCCCCGGCGCAGAAAATCCAGAGGCCTGCGCCTCCTCCTTTACCTGCGCGTCGACGCCCCCCCGCCACCCTCGGCTTGGCGTTGGAGCGAAAGACGGGGTCTGTCCCCGATTTGCAGCAGGGCACCGCGTCGGCCCGCGCTCCACTAGCCATGCTCCACCCCCGGATCAGGATTCAGCACCCGCACCAGGTAGCTGGTGCGCGGCCGCGTGTTCAGCTCTTCGAGCATCCGGTAATCGAGCGGCGAAGCCTTGGCGAGGTTGACGCGGCTCCCCGGCGTGTTGAGGTCGCCGAACACGATGGCCCGCGTCGGGCAGGCGGCCTCGCAGGCGGTGACGACTTCGCCGTCGGCGATGCGGCGACCCTGCTCCTCGGCCGCGATGCGCGCCCGCGTGATGCGCTGCAGGCAGTAGTTGCACTTCTCCATGACGCCGCGGCGGCGCACGGTGACTTCGGGATTCTGCAGCGCCTTCAGCGACTCCTCTTCGGTGTTGGCGTATTGCAGGAAGTTGAAGCGGCGCACCTTGTAGGGACAGTTGTTCGAGCAGTAGCGCGTGCCGATGCAGCGGTTGTACACCTGCACGTTGATGCCCTCGCTGTCGTGCACGGTGGCCCCGACCGGGCAGACCGCCTCGCAGGGCGCGTCCTCGCACTGCATGCAGGGAACCGGCTGAAACTGCATCGGCCCGGCGGGGTGCGCGTCGTCGAACCAGCGGTCGACGCGGATCCAGTGCATGGCCCTGCCCCGCGCCACCTCCTCCTTGCCGACGACGGGAATGTTGTTCTCGGCCTGGCAGGCCACCGTGCAGGCGCCGCAGCCGATGCAGGCGTTGAGGTCGATCGACATGGCCCAGGCGTACACCGGATACGAGTACGGCGGATAGAGCGATTGCGCCGGCCGTTCTCCCTGCTCGGCGCGCGGCCCGGCGTTGACCTCCGCGAGACTCGCGCGCTTCGCCAGCGGCCGCCCATGCATCGAGGTCTCGTCCTGGCGGCGCACGAGATCATGGCGCTCGTCGGTTCCTTTCAAGCGGGCCGGCGCGACGAAGCCGGCCGGCTTCAGCCGGTAGCCGTCGAAGCCGACGCCGTTGCCGACGCCGCCGGCCGCCTGGCGTCCGTAGCCGAGCGGCACCGTCACCGTTCCCTCCGCCTGGCCCGGCAGGACGGCGACCGGCACGCGCAGCGAACGGCCGCCGACCTCGAGTTCGGCGACCTGGCCGTCCGCCAGGCCCAGCGCCGCGGCCGTCGCGGGAGCGACGCAGGCTGCGTTGTCCCAGACGATCGTCGTCAGCGGCCGCGGCAGTTCCTGCAGCCAGGCGTTGTTGGCATGGCGGCCGTCGGCCACCGAGGCATCGGGGGTGAACACCGCCGTCAATGCGACGTGCTGTAATGCCGGCGCCCGGAGGTCGCGCGCGACGGACAGGCGCAACGGCGTAGAAGCCGAATCGCGCACGGCGCCATCGATCAGCGTGCGGCGCCAGGCCGCTTCCGCCTCTGCGCTGCCGGCCGGCATGCCGAGCGCGGCACGCACCGCCTCGTAGTCGGAAGGCGGCGCAGGCTCGCCCAGCATGGCGAGGACCGCCCGCGCCGAACGGCCCCCGTAGAGCGGGCGGATGAGCGGCTGGATGACGCTCAACGTGCCATCGAAGGCGCGCGCGTCGCCCCACTGCTCGAGTTCGTGGGCGAGCGGCAGGTGCCACCGGCAGCGCGCCGCCGTCTCGTCGCGATACAGGCCGGCGTGCAGGCTATGGGGCACGCTTGGAAGCGCCTGCTCGAATTCCAGCGCCGCCGGGGCGTCGTACACCGGATTGCCGCCGAGGATCAGCAGGGTGTCGACGCGCCCGGCGCGCATGTCCTCGCACAGCAGGCTGATCGACTCGCCGTGTGACTGCGGTTCGAACTCGGCCGGCGCAACGGCTTCGACGGTGCGGCCCAGGTTGCCGAGCGCGCCGTTGATCGCGTGCACCAGCGCGCGCGTCTCGGCGGAGATCGCCCGCCCGGCGACCACCAGGCCCTCGCCGCGGTGCGCGCGCAACGCCTGCAGCAGCGCGCCCTCCCACCGCCCCAACTGCTCGTCCGGCGCCGCCCCGGGGCCGACGCCCAGCGCCGCGCCGATGCGCCACAGCAGCCTTTCCGCCCGCTCCGGCGGCAGGGAGATGCGCTCGTCGGCATTCGCGCCCGTCAGCGTGGCGGCGACGTCCACCGCGTAAAGCCGCGTCGGCCGCGCCGGATCGCGTCGCCGCTGCGCGAATCCCCGCGCGTACGCCGGCCACGCCGGACCTTCCCCCAGCGGATCGGCGGCGACGGCCAGCATCACGGTCGCGCGCTCCGGATGCAGCACCAGGTCCACCGGACGGCCGAAGGCCAGCATCGCCGCCTGGCGCGCGCCGTCGTCGTGCAGCGGTTCCCAGCAATGGCGGCGCGCGGCCGGGAAGCGGCGCCGCAGCGCCTGCCATTGGGCGATCCAGCTCGGCGACGTGACGCTGCCGGTCAGCACGCGCAGGCCTTCGCCGCCGCGCGGCTCCAGCGCGGCGGCGCGCGCCGCGAGGAACGAGGCGGCCGCTTCCCAGGTCGCAATCCCGCCCGCCTGCCATGGCGTGCGCGAGCGGTCGGGGTCCCAGAAATCGAGCACCGCGGCCTGCGCGAAGACGTCGGTCCCGCCGAGGCTGGCGGGATGGTTGGGGTTGCCCTCGACCTTGGTCGGGCGTCCCATGTTGCTCTCCACCAGAACTCCGAAGCCCCACCCTTGTCGCAGCAAGGTGGTCGCATAGAACGACGGCTGCCCCGGCAGCACATCCTCGGGCGCCTTCACGTACGGATGGATCTCCTCCTGCGGCGGTCCGCTGCAGGCAGTGCCCGCCAGCGCGAGGGATGCGGCCATCAGTTGCAGGAAGCGGCGGCGCCCGGGATCGCGGGCGTCGTCGACGGGGTGGATCGGGATGAAGGAACGGGAGGTCATCGGTGGCAGGTCGAGCAGTCGGTGAGCCGGCGCGTGCTGGCGATGCCCAGCTGCGCCATCAGCGCGCGGCGCTGGCCGGAGTTCAGCGTGCTGGTCTGCGCCGCGGAGAACACCTCGTCCGCGGGGTGCAGGTGCGGCGCCGGGTCGCGGTGGCAGCCCAGGCACCACTGCATGTCGAGCGAGGCCTTGCGCCAGGTGAGCGGCATCTCGTCGATCGGGCCATGGCACTCGCCGCAGGACACGCCCTTGTGGACATGGATGCCGTGATCGAAGAAGACGAAGTCCGGCAGGTCGTTGACGCGCCGCCAGGGCAGCGAGCGCCCGGCTTCCAGGCTTTGGCGCAACGGCGCCAGCAGCGGCGCATCGCGGAACAGCTGCGAATGGCAGTTCAGGCAGGTCTGCGTGGATGGCAGCCCGGCCGTGCGCGAATTCTCGACCGACGCGTGGCAATAGCGGCAGTCGATGCCATCGTCGCCGGCATGGTGCTTGTGGCTGAACGGGATCGGCTGCTCCACCGCGGCCCCGATCGCGTAGGGCATCGACGTGTCCCAGCGATAGGCGAACACGGCGGCGGCCGCCGCCAGCGGCACGCCGATGGCGCTCAGCTTCAGCAGCAGGACCGCTCGGGGCGTGAACACTTGCATGACAGGGAACCATGGCGCGACGGGCGCAGAGCCGTCCGCCATGCTGGGCCGCCGATGTGTTCACGCGGCGAACGCCGCTGCGCCGTTTGCCGCCGCAGGGCCGGCGATTACCGGCATCCGGGTATTGCGGATATCGATTAGCGGGTATTCCTGCGGGTGCCCCTTCCCCACTAGCATGGATACGCCTGCCCCGCCTGGGGCCATTGAATACCGGAAAACCGGAGACGAAATGGAAAGACAGTTACGCCAAGGCACAGCCACGCCGGGGAGCACGGCCCGCGGCCGGGGCGCCGACAACCGGGATCGCGCGCCCGGCGGCAACGCGACCGCCGAGAAGCTCTCCGCCGAGGTGATGCTGCTCGAACTGCAGATGCAGAACGAGGAACTGCGCGCGGCCCGGAATCAGGCCGAGATGGCGCTCAAGCGCTTCACCGACCTCTACGATTCCGCGCCCATCGGCTACCTCGCGCTGCGGCGCGACGGTTCGATCCGCGACGCCAATCTGGCCGGGGCCCGGCTGCTCGGCGCCGCGCGTGCCACGTTGCGAAACGCCCGGTTTGCCGCTTTCGTCGACAGCGCGGACGTGGCGCGGTTCGGGACGTTCGCCGAGAACGTCTTCGCCGGCGACGCCCGGCCGCATTGCGAGCTGGTGCTGCAGCCCCTCGGCGACCGCGCGCCCGCGGTGGTGCGCATCGACGCCACGCGCGACGAGCGCGGACAGGAATGCCGGCTCGCCATCACCGACATCACCGAGCGCAAGGAGGCGGAACGCGTGCGGCGGCGCGCCGAGGAGGAATTGCGCGCCGCCAAGGTGGAGGCCGAGCGGGCCAACGAGGCGAAGTCGCGCTTCCTGGCGGCGGCCAGCCACGACCTGCGCCAGCCGCTGTCCGCGCTGGCGCTCTACGTCGGCACCCTGGAAGAGTCGCTGCCCGCGCGCGACCGCGAGCTGGCGCGCAACATGAGGCAATGCGTCGCCGGGCTGAACGAGCTGCTGTCGGACCTGCTCGACCTGTCCAAGCTGGACGCCGGCGCCATCGTGCCGAAGGTCTGCGACTTCTCGCTCGACTCGGTGCTCGGCAAGGTGGCGTCGGCAATGGAGCCCAAGGCGCGCCGCAAGCGCCTGGCGCTCCGCTATCGCTACGGCGGCCGCTTCGGGCGCACCGACCCGGTCCTGTTCCGGCGCATCGTCAGCAACCTGGTGGCCAACGCCATCCGCTACACGGAACGCGGCGGCGTGCTGATCGCCTGCCGGCGGCGCCAGGGCCGGCTGTGGGTCGAGGTCTGGGACACCGGCGTCGGGATTCCGGCCGGCCAGACCTCCGAGATCTTCGAGGAATTCAAGCAACTGGGCAACAACGAACGCAACCGCGAACAGGGCACCGGGATCGGCCTCGCCATCGTGGCCAAGGAAGCCGCGCTGCTCGGCTTGCAGGTGCGGGTGGAATCGCGGGTCGGCCGCGGCTCGGTGTTCGCGGTGGAGCTGCCGCCCGGCGATCCCGTCGTACCGGCCCCGGCGCACATCGCTTGCAGCAGGCCGCTGCGCATCGCCGTCGTCGAGGACAATGCCGAGGTGGCCCGGGCGCTCGGCTATGCGCTGTCGGCGTTGGGGCACACGCCGGTGGTAGGCGCGACCGGCGCGGCGGTGCTGAAGGACCTGGCCGGGAACGCGCCGGACATCGTCGTATCGGATTACCGGCTGTCCGGTTCCGAGACCGGTCGCGACGTGGTCGCCGCCATGCGGGGCGCCTTCGGCGAATCCCTGCCGGCCATGGTGGTCACCGGCGATACCGATCCCGCGCTGATGCGCCGCATGGCGAAGGACGGCATCGTCGTCCAGCACAAGCCGGTGGACGTGGAAAACCTGAGCGGGACGCTGGCGGAACTCACCGAACGGCGGACGGCCGGCAGGTAAGGAGCAGCCGCGGGGCGGCTGCTCCCGGCGGTCTCAATCCGAGTTGGTGAACGAGTAGACGCGCTTGCGCGCCGGCAGGTTGGTCGGCGTGGCCTTCTGCGGGGAGATCGGCGAACTGGCGGTGCCGCTTTTCTGCACGGCGCCGATCACCACCGAGGTGGGGACGCCGTTGATCGACACCGTGCCGACCACCGGCGAAGGCGGCAGGCCGCCGCCGACGAAGGTGCTCGACGCGATCCCGCCGCAGGAAGCGCTGTTGGAGGTCGCGATGCCGCCCGAGCCGTTGAACAGGTTCAGCCAGTAGCCGCGCGCCTCGCCGAGGGCGGTCGAGCAGGTTCCCGAGGCCGCCGGGATCGGCCGGTTGGTGCTGAACGTCACCATGCCGCCCGAGATCACCGCGGACGTCACGGTCTGCTCGCCGGCGCCGTTGTTCAGGTCGATCGACCATCCCTTGTTGGTCGAGCAATTGTTCGCCAGCGTCTGCGGCGCGGTGCACGCGGGAGGCGCGGTCGCCGTCGCCTGGTTCATCAGGTCGTCGTCGTCGAGATTGCTTCCGCCCGTCAGGCTGTTCGAGTTCGGCGACGGCGACGGCAGGCAATCGCGATAGACGTAGAAGCGGTTCCACACCCCGGTGGAGGACGAGAACGTGGTGTAGGGATAGTTGCTCTGCAGCGGATGCTCGCGGTCGCCCGAGCCGATGGCCACGTAGACCGTGCCCTTGCCGCCGAACAGCGCAGGCGCGAACAGGAACTTGCGTCCCGCCCCCGCCGTGTAGGCGATGCGCGTGATCGTCCACTCGCTGCTCGGCAGCGTCGAGAACGCGCCGGTCGTGCTGTTGTACGACGCGAAGTTGATCCGGTAGAGGTTGCCGCCGGTATCCGCCACATAGGCGAAGTCGACGAAGCCGTCGAAATCGACGTCGATCATCGCCACGTCGGCAACGACGCTGCGCAGCGTCGGGAAGGACGCGATCACGCTGCCGCTGCCGCCGTCGAGGACGTAGACGATCTTGCCCTTGGCGTTGGAGCACGACGGCGACGCCGAGTTGGCGTCCTCGCAGGTGTCGTAGCCGCCGCCCATGACGATCAGCGGCGACGTCGTCGAATAGCCCTTGACGAACGCCACGTTCGGCAGCGACCAGGTCTGGCCGATTCCGCTCGCGCTGAAACTCGCCGTGTTCGAGACGCAGTTGTTGTCGTCGCCGAGGTCGGGGCAGCCGAACTTCCACTTGATGGAAGGCGCATTCGAGGTTGCCGCCGTCACGTTGGTGACGTCGAGCGCGTAGAGCATGCGGCCGCCGCGGCGCATGGTCGGATAGATCCAGATGTTGCTGTTGTCGGCGTTCTGGTAGATGCCGATCGAGCCGTCGAAGAAGTAGTTGCGCCGGGTCGGGATGGTGCCGGAACAGGTGCCCGTCGTCGCGTTGTAGGTCGGGTTGGTGGTCTTGCAGATGCAGGTCCCGCTCGCCGCATCATAGGTGGGGTCGTTCGGGTAGCAGACCAGCGGGCTCTGCACGCGCAGGCGATCCAGGTAGAGGTCGAACTCCGGCGCCACGAACGCCCACTTCTCCTGGCCGCTGCTGGCGTCCACCGCCCGGAAGGTGCCGTCGTTGGCGCCGTAGTAGATGACGACGTTGCTGGTGGTCGACCCGCTGCTCGCGTAGTTGACCGGCAACGGGCGCGAATGGACGACGTCGCCGTGCAGCGAGGCGCGAGTATTGGTGGAGGGTCCGGTGGCGCTGTTCTCGCCCTGGGTATCCTGCCCCAGCAGCCAGTTCACCCGCGTGGCATTGGTCGAGCCGCCGTCCCAGGCCGTGATGGCGGCGTTGGTCGAATTGAACGCCTGCAGCGTGGTGCCGCTCGACGTGTAGAGGGTCCGGCCCGCCGTGCTCCAGGTCGGCGACGTGTTGGTGCTGGTGGATCCGGCGGGATTGTTGCCCTTGCGCACCACCTCCGCCACGGCGCCCTTCTCGACCCGCGGCCCGTCGGGAGAATCGGAATACGGGCTGTAGCTGGTGGTCAGGCAGTTGCCGGCGGGGCTCGGGTTGATGCTGTAGGCGGACCAGTAGCCGCTGTTGTCGGATTTTCCCGGCGCGTTCGGCGTGTCCGTGGTCCACCAGCTGGCCGCGCAATCCGTGATGAAGCCGGTGTTGTTGTTGATCGCGACGTTGCCGTTCACGTCGCCGAGCTGGATGTTGCCGGCGCTGTCGGCGATCAGCTGGTAGCGCTTGACGTTGCCGAACCAGCGCGGGCTCTGGTTGGGATCGGGACGGAACATGCCGATGAACACCTGGTTCTCGTTCTGGGCCCGGTTGGTGGCGTTGATCGGCAGGCTGGCGGAGGCGAACGTCGAGTTGACCGACTGGATCTCGACGAAGATCTGGGACATCGCATTGACCAGCGCGTTGGCGTCGGTGGCGGCGAAGTACTTGCCGCCGCCGTAGGTCGCCACGTTGCGCAGCAGCGCCGTCTGGTCGGTGCTCGGCTGGTCCTTGTACACGTCGATCGCGTAGGTGACGACGTTCTGCTGTCCGGTCGCCGAGCTGACGTCGGTCTTGTACAGGAAGTTGGCGAACTCGTCGGCGTAGCGGTACTGCGCGTTGGAGGACGGATACGAATAGCTGGCCGCGATGCTGGTGCACTGCTGGACCGTGGCCTTGCTGCCGCTGCAGCTCGACTTGGCGCACTGGTAGAGGATCGACTGCGAACTGGCCGGGGCCGTGCAGCTGCTGCTGCACCCGGTGGCATAGCCGCTCGGGACCGAGGTCGCGTCCGCCCAGCTTCCGCTGCAGGAATAGCTGACGACCGGGAACTCGGTGACCGAACTGGGCGGCGACGACGGATTGGTGAGATCCTTCAGCACCTGGCCCATGTCCGAGGAGGAGACGTTGTCCTTGGCCGGAAAGCCGTTTCCGATGAAGACGATGAAGTTCTTGCCGCAGCTGGTGGTGCTCACCGGCACGTAGTTGTTGCCGGCGTATGCGGTCATGTCGGGCTTGTTGCCGTCGGCGTTGTTCGAGCCCCAGAACGCCGTGCCAAACACGTCGACCGACTGGTAGCTCGGCCACGGCGTGGCCGGCGCCTGGTCCTTCGTCGCCAGCGCGACGTCGGTGTAGCCGCCGAAATACTTGAAGGCGTCGAACAGCGCGGCCGTATACTGGACCGACGAGGCCGCCGTCTCGGTGTTGAAGTTCTGGATCATCGTGTCGATGGTCGACAGGAACGCCGCCTTTCTTGCCGCGGTGAGGGTCTGGACGGCGAAGCGCACGTAGCCCCCATCCCGCGTCGCGGTCGAGTTGTTGAACAGCATCAGGCCGACGTTGATCGGGACGGTCTGGGTGGTCGGGTCGACCGGCAGCGAGTTGATGACCGTGCGCAGCGCCTTGAGCTCGTAGTAGCCTTGCTTGTTGCAGTCGTTGCCGCAGGGTACCGGCGGATTGGCGTCGGTCGGCCAGTTCTGGTTGGCCGCCGCCCAGTTGGAACTGTTGTCCAGGATGATGAGGACGTTCGGGTAGTCCGCGGTTCCGGCGGACGTCCCGACGAAGAGATCGGTGTCCTCGGCCAGGGCCATGGCCGGACACAGGCCGACCAGCCAGAGGAACAGGGCGGCGAGCCGGAGCTTGTGGGTTGTTTTCATGTTCGCCTCGACAGCAATGGGTTAGGGGCAGTAGTTCGCCGTGTTCACCGCGGCGTTCGCGTCCTGGCGCACGCGGACGCCCTGGGTCACCGTGGCCTTCCCGCCGGTGACGTTGTCGGTGGCCGACGCGGTCAACTCCCAGAGGATGTCGGCACACTGTGCGCCCCAGGTGGCGCTGCCGGCGATGCCGTAGTTCTGCTGCACGCTGCTCGCGCATCCCAGGGCGGTGGTGTCGTTGGGATCGACGGGAAGGATCTGGTAGCTCTTCACGCACGGCTGCGGGACCATGGTGACCGTAACGTCGGCCGTGCCGTCGCCGTTGATGTCGTAGGACTTGGTGTTGCTGCCGCTCAGCGGAGCGCTCGGGGTGTTCGAGAAGTTGCTGCTGCTGAGCGCCTCCTCCACCGCCGACCGCGCGGTGGCGACCACCTCGTTGTGGGTCTGCATGTTGCCGACCGCCTTGAGGTTGCTGCGCGACAGGTTGAAGCCGGTGACGGCGATCAGCGTCAGCAGCACCAGCATGATGAGGCCGACCAGCAGGGTCGCGCCGCGTTGCGAATGCAGTTTCATGGCCTTCTCCCAGCCGGGTTTGCCAGGCGCACGGTCGACGAATACTCATGGCGCCGGTAGCTGCCGCCGGGCGTCACGGTGTAGGCGTGTCCGCTGGCGTCGAGCCCGAGCGTATAGGTCTTGCTGTCGGTGTAGCCCGGCGTGCTCTGCGTGTTGCGGGCCAGCAGGCTGATCTTCACCGCCATGGCGTTCCACCAATTCTGCACGCAGGCATTGCCGCTGCAGCCCGAGCTCGGGTCGGCGGTATAGGAATCCGGCGTGCCGTCGTTGTTGCTGTCGATGCCGTACTCGAACTGCATGTTCTCGATGCCGTCGACCAGCGGCACGATGGTCATCGCCGTCGCCCCCGTGGCGTCCGCGCCCAGCTCGGCCCGCTTCAGGGTGGGAATGCCGTCGCTGCCGATGTTGTTGTTGGCGATGAAATAGATGTGCGTGCGGTAGCGGCGCACGTCGGCCGTCGCGCCGACGGCGCAGCTGACCTTGCGCAGCGGCGGATTCGCCGTGGTGGTGAACAGGT
The DNA here is from genome assembly GCA_036391815.1 of Rhodocyclaceae bacterium. Classification (GTDB taxonomy): domain Bacteria; phylum Pseudomonadota; class Gammaproteobacteria; order Burkholderiales; family Rhodocyclaceae; genus Nitricoxidireducens. The sequence continues at coordinate 3,828 of DASVZD010000298.1, read as the reverse complement.
AGAACGGCTCGGTCGTCTGGCCGGTCGGCACGTAGGGCGACGCCGGCGCCGTGTCGGTCAGGCAGCCGGAGACCTGCAGGTGCGGTGCGCCTGCCAGGAAGGCGTCGCAGCCCGCCGCGCCGACGGCGCAGGTGCTGGCGCGGCGGACCACCAGGATGTCGGTGCCGCTCTTGACGTCGGAGAGACAGGTCAGCCCGCTGATGGTGGTGCTGGAGGGATTGTCGTAGCCCTGGATGTGCAGCAGCCGCGCGCCGTCGATGGTGGCGAGGTCGGTCGCGCAGGGATTGGGCAGCGCTGTCAGGCCCGGGGCGGTCCCCGGCGGCACGTAGGTGCCCAGGAAGCCGGCCATCTGGAGATCCTCGGTCAGCAGCTGCATGGCGTAGCGGCCGTTCTCCACCTGCCGGCTGGTCTTCTCGAGTTCCTGCCGCGTCTTGTTGTTGCTGACGAAGATGGTCGTCACTCCGGCGAGGATGATCAGGCCGATGGCCATGGAAATCATGAGTTCCACCAGCGACATGCCGCGCTGGCAGCGATGAGATGTCGTCTTGTCCGTCATCAGTTGCATCCCGGCAGGCCTATGGTCACGATCCTCGACACCACGCGGCGATAGCCGTCGTCGGTGCCGTATTGCCCCTGCCCGCATGCGATGGCCGGCTGGGCCGTGCGCACCAGACCCTGCCACGCCACCGCCACCTGGTAGATGCCGGGCAGGCAGACGCCGGCCGCGGGATTCGCGGCCTGGACCTGCGTGATGCAGCCGCGGGCGCCGATCATCGCGCCGGTCTTGCCGGCGCTGGTGGTTTCCGCGCTGCCCAGCAGTTCGTTGCTCCACTCGCACTTGTCGCGCGCGACCGAGCCCGCCGCCAGCGTGGTGCAATCGACGGAAGTGGTTCCCGTGCCGAGGGCCGTCGCCGAAGCGTAGGACGATGCATTGGCGCCGTTGGCGGCGATGCGCTCGCTCATGTCGTTCAGCAGCACCAGCGCCTGGGCGCGCTGGTAGGACTCCATCTCCGACGTCTGCAGCTTCACCTGCAGTCCCGCCAGCCCGAGCAGGCCGAAGGTGACGATCAGCAGCGTGACCAGGACCTCGATCATCGAGAAGCCGGCGGCTGCGCTGCGCGAATGGGTCAGCATGATGAAGACGTGGTGATGGAGGGGCGGCCGGACAGGTCGAGGCACAGGTACTGCGTCGACGACGCGAAGCTGCCGGTGATGGTGAACAGGGCGTCCGCGCCGGAGGTCAGCCGGCCCGAACTCCGGTAAACGACGTTCGTCGGGCCGGTCACGGTCAGGTTGCGCAGCGCCGGATGGGCATCCAGCACGTTGGCGGCCGAGTCCGTGATCTGCCAGCCGGAGGCCCAGTTTCCGGATACCGGCGCCAGCGTCACGTTCTGGTTGAGCCGCAGCGCCTCGCTGCGCGCACGGGTCAGCGCCACGTAGATGTCGGTGGCGGCGTTCTTCGCGCGCTGCGCATCGATGAACTGCGAGAAGGACGGCGCGGCCAGCGCGGCCAGGATGCCGGCGATGACCAGCACGAACACCAGCTCGACGATCGTGAAGCCGCGATCGCCGGTCGGCCGGGAAATTGCGCTCGGACGCATGTGCGCGAAGCTCCGCCTACCAGCAGTTGCTGCCGGAAGACGAGGTCTTGTTGCCCGAGCTGTCGAGCGTCAGCGTGCCGCAGCTGTCGCCGGCCTGGCTTCCGGTGGCCGTGGGCGCAATGGAGATGGAGAACGTCGGCGGCGTGGCGCCGGCCGGGATGGTCACGACCGGCGTGTCGTAGTAGTTCGAAACGGACGTCGGAATGGTCGGGTTCAGCGTCGCCATCGGCGCATAGGCGCGCGCGTCGAGGAAGTAGCGCTGTTCCTGCTGCGCGATATCCATCAGAAGGGCTTGCGCATCCGCCCGGTGGCTCTTGCGCATCGAGTCCTGGTACGACGGCCAGGCCACTGCGGCCAGGATGCCGACGACGACCACCGCCACGAGCAGTTCGATGAGCGTGAAGCCGGCGGCGCGCTGGGCCGGCTTGCTGTAGTTTCTTGTCATTGGAGGACTCCCTGATAACCCCATTACGGTGTTTAGATCATGGCGGCAGCGGCCGCATGTCTCAATCAGGGAGGTCCGATGCGCCTAGGGCTTGCCCTAGGCATTACGGAAGCCGGCGTTCAGGCGAACGCCGACATAGGGGTCAGCGAATCAGGTCGGCCGGCGGACGCGACAGCACGTAGCGCATGAGGTCGGCGTTGGTCGATACGCCGAGCTTGGTCATGATGTTGGCCTTGTGGGTGGTGACCGTCTTCGGGCTCAGCTCGAGCTGCTCGGCGATCTGCACCAGCGAAAGGCCGTCGCCGACCAGCATGCGCAGCACCTGGCGCTCGCGCTGCGACAGCGTGCTCATGGGGTCGCTGCCGGGCTCCGGCTCGAAATCGAAGGCCAGCACGTTGGCGATCGCCGGCGCCAGGTAGCGCTCGCCGCGCGCCACGGCGACTACCGCGGCTTGCAGGATGTCCGGCTCCGAATTCTTCGTGATGTAGCCGCTGGCCCCGCTGCGCAGCACCTGCTTGATCAGCGTGGCTTCGTCGTGCATCGACAGCACCAGCACCGGCAGGCCGGGCATGGCGCGGCGGACGGCCTCCAGCAGCGACGTGCCGTTGGCGCCCGGCATGGTGAGGTCGAGGATCAGGAGGTCCGCCTCCATGTGCTCGATGACCTTCAGCACCTCGGTGCCGTCGGAGGCCTCGGCCACGACCTTGATGCCCGGCAGGGAATTCAGCATCCGGACCAGCCCGATGCGGAAAAGCGTGTGGTCATCTGCGACGATGACTCTGATGTCTGCGCGCTTCATTGTGTCTCTCTCCTGGTTCCGACAGCCGGTGCCCGGTGGGCGACGAGCGGCACTGTCACCTGGACGGTTGTTCCCTCACCCGGCCGGCTGATGATTGTGACATAGCCGCCGAGGGATTCGGCACGTTCGCGCATGCCGATGAGGCCGAATCCGGCAAATTGTCCGTTCGCCGCCGCATCGAAGCCCTGGCCGTCGTCGGTGATCTGCAAGGTAGCGGTAGTTTCCGTCCGGCGCAACGCGATAAGCACGTCTGCGGCATGGGAATGATGAACGACGTTGACCAGTGCCTCCTGCACGATGCGGAACAGCCCCATCGACTGCTCCGACTCCAGCACCGGAAACGGTTCCTCGACCTCCATCCGCCAGTGGATGCCGGCGACCTTCAGCAGCCGCCCGGCCAGCCATTCCACGGCAGGCCGGAAGCCGAACTTGAGCACGGCGGGATAAAGCAGCGTCGCGATGTTCTTCATCCCGTAGTAGGACTCGTCGAGCTGCCCCAGCACCTCCTCGAACTGCCGCTTGGCGTCCTCGCCGACATCCCCGAGGCTGCGCTCCAGCGAACGCAGGTTGAGCATCGCGGCGGTCAGCAGCTGTCCGAGCTGGTCGTGGATCTCGATGGCGATGCGCTTGTGCTCCTCCTCGAGCAGCTGCTCGCGGTGCACGATCATCTGCCGCAGCTGGTCGCGCGACTGCGCCAGTTCGGACTCGGCGCGGCGGCGGGCCACCTCCTTTTCGGCCAGCCGCTGGCGCAGGCGGTGCGTGGCGAACGAAGCGAAGGCCACGGCCAGTCCGCTGACGGCCGCGAGGCCGCCGGCGAAGCGCAGCAGCTCGCCGTACAGCCCGGCCAGCGTGGCGCGCACCGCCAGGGTCCCGACCGTCTTCTCGTTGAGCTGCACCGGCAGCGTGACGTCGAGCTCGCGCAGGCCGAACGCCTCGCCGAACGGCGGCGCATGGTCGCCGAGCACCGGACTTCCTGCGGCGCG
>DASVZD010000297.1:0-8530 GCA_036391815.1 Rhodocyclaceae bacterium | reverse complement strand
CGCCGCCTGGGCGCCGGGCGAGCTTCCCCGGGCGAGGCAGCGGGCGATGGCGCGCTCGATCCTGGCGTTCGGCTGGAGCTGCAGCCAGGGCAGGCATTCCGCGAGGTTGAGCGCGATCTCCGCCTTGTCGTCCAGCGCGATGCCGCGCTCGCACAGGCGCTGGAGCTCGGCGGCACATTCGGACTCGAGGCTGCCGGGCGGCGCCAATTCGCGGGTCACCATCGCCACGGCGAGAAGATCGGCCTGGTGGTCGGCGGAGAACCACGGTTCGCCGATGGCCGTCAAGGCGACCAGGGCGGGCAGTTCCGTCCGCATCCTGTCCTTCATCCCGAGCGGAAGAACCGCGGCGGATCTTGAATTGTTCTTGCGCATGGTCGTTCCCCTTCTAGGCCTTCCTGCGCATGACATTGCAGGGTCCATGCCAGACGCCGGAAAGGGCTGGATTACGCCGATGCGCTCCTCGTATCGCCGATATGAAGGCAAAAATGGCCGCTTTTCCGGCTCTTGTTGCCGGCGCGGCGCCGCCGCCGCCGACCGATTGGAGCAGCGCATGCACGGCCTCGCAGGCGGCGCGGGCATGGAACCATGCCGACGGGATCGCGTCCAAAGTTCGCAAATGCCCGACAGCGGAACGCCCCGGCGTTCGTGGCGCGCGCTTCTCTTGCACATCCTTGACCGAGCCGTAGGAGAGCACTCATGTTCACCCAAATCGTCGATCCGCTGAACAACGTGTGGCTGACCGGCCTGGTCGCCTTGATCCCCGTGGTGCTGTTGCTGCTGCTGCTCGCGGTGTTCCGCGTCTCGGCCTGGCTGGCGACGCTGATCGGGTCGATCGTGACCTTCGTCATCGCAGCCTGGATATGGCACATGCCGGTCGAAACCGGTCTGCGCGCCTACGTTTACGGCGCCGCGACCGGGGTGTGGGCCGTCGACTGGATCACCTTCTGGGGCGTGGTGCTGTTCAATACGCTGTCGCTGACGGGAACCTTCGAACTGTTCCGCCGCTGGCTGATCGCGCAGGGCACGCGCGACGTGCGCGTGCAGACGCTGCTGTTCGCCTGGGCCTTCGGCGCGCTGCTCGAAGGCCTGGTCGGCTTCGGCTATCCGTGGGCGGTGGTGGCGCCGATCCTCATCACGCTGTCGATTCCGGACCTCGACGCGCTGCGCGTCGCCGCCATCGCCAACAACGCGCCGGTCTCCTACGGCGCGCTGGGCGCGCCGATCATCGCGCTGGCCGCCGTCACCCAGCTGCCGCTGCTCGACCTGTCCGCCTCCGTCGGCCGCGTCGTCGCCGTGCTGGCGATCCTGCCGCCGTGGATCCTGATCTACCTGGTGTCGGGCCGCAAAGGCCTCAAGGACGGCTGGCCGCTGGCGATCGCCGGATCGCTCGGCTACATCGCCGGCCAGTATCCGGTGGCGGTGTACATGGGCCCCTACCTGCCCGACGTCGTCGGCGCCATCGTCTGCTTCGCCGTGCTGCTGGCGCTGCTCAAGGTGTGGCGGCCGCGCACCACGCTCGGCTACGGCGGCGTGGTGCTGGAGGAAGGCACGGCCTACGCCGGCGCCGGACATGGCCTGACGCGCGCCGAACTGCTGCGCGCCTGGATGCCCTACATCGTGCTGGTGGTGGTGGTCGCGCTGTGGACCGGTCCCTGGTCGCCGCTGCCGAAGATCAGCCTGTTCAAGGCCAGCGTGCAGGCGCTGTCCGCGCTGACGCCGGGCGAGAAGGTCACCGCGCTGTTCAACTTCGCGCCGTTCATCGGCGGCACCGCGATCCTCGCCTCGTGGGTCATCGTCGCCGCCATCCTGCGCCCGGGCGGCGCGATCATGAAGCAGGTCTTCGCCAACACCTTCCACCAGATGTGGGGGGCCCTGCTGGTCGGCGTCTTCATCTTCGGGCTGGCCTTCGTGTTCAACTTCTCCGGCATGGCCTCGTCGCTGGCCAACGCCTTCTCCGAGTTCGGCGTCGCCTACATCGTGATCGCGCCGCTGCTCGGCTGGATCGGCGTCGCGCTGTCGGGCAGCAACACCTCCACCAACGCCATGTTCGGCGCCTTCCAGGTGATGGTCGGCAAGATCCTCGGCTTCCCGCCGCTGCTGCTGCCGACGCTCAACTCGGTCGGTGCCGAGGTGGGCAAGCCGGTGGCGCCGCAGACCGCCAGCGTCGGCGTGGCGACCAGCCGCTTCGTGCGCAACGAAGGCGCGGTGATCCGCCACAACATGGGGTGGACCTTCTTCCTGCTCGGCTACCTGATGCTGATCGGCGTGCTGTTCTACGTGTTCTTCCAGCCGGTCATGATGACGCACGCGCCGCTGCCGCACTGATCGGCATGACCGCGCCTTCGGCCTCGAAGGCGCGGATCTCCGCCAGGGCATCGGCCAGGCTCATCTCGCCGGCCTCGAGCAGCCGGCCGACCAGGTGCTCGGTCAGCGCGCGGTGGCGCGCCAGCGCCGCCCGGGTCTCGCCGTAGAGACGCTCGCTCTGCGCCTCCATCACCGCGCGGGTCTCCGCGTCGACCGGCCGCGCGGCGGAACCGTCCTGCGACAGCGCGCCGAAGTTGAGACGCGTCCTGCGGTACATGCCCATCTCCGCCACGGCGTGATGCAGCAGCTTGGTCACCCGCGAGATGTCGTTGTGCGCGCCGTTGGTGGTGCCCTCTTCGCCGAAGAACAGTTCCTCGTTGGCCATGCCGCCGAGCAGCACGCGCACGTCGTGCTCGATGTCGGCCTTGGACTTCAGCAGGTTGCTGCCCTGCTTGTGGAACACGAAGCCGAGCGCGTTGTTGCGCGGGTTTGCCTTGAGCGAGATCTTGATGGTCTTCATGTCGGCCAGGATGCGATCCCAGTCGCCGCCGGCCAGGCGCCGCTCGCGCTCGAAGTCCACCAGGAAATGGCCCCATTCGTGCACCGCGATGATGCGCCGGTCGCGCTCGCGCTCCTCGGTGGTCTTGGCATTGACGTTGCCGACCAGCACCCGCTCCGCGGCCTGCATCAGGGTGTCGGCGCCGATCATGTCGCCGGCCTGCACCGCGGTGATGCCGGCCTGGTTGACGATGGTCTCGAGGTCCGCCGGGCTGCGGCCCTCGGTCACTTCGACCAGGTGCCGCAGGTCGAGGTCCGGCAGCACCTTGTCGGCGCGCAGGCCGAGGTAGTGGTGGACGATGGCCAGCCGCTCCTCGCGGTTGGGCATGCGGAAATCCACCTTCATCTGGAAGCGCCGCAGCATGGCCTCGTCCATCGCCATGGTCTCGCTGTTGAAGTTGCTGGCGACGATCCAGATGATCTCGGTCTCGTTGCGGCTGCGCACGCCGTCGAGCAGCGCCAGCAGCGTGTTGGCGGTGTCGTCGTCGAACTTGCGGCGGCCGCCGCGCTTCATGAAGAGATCCTGCGCCTCGTCGAGGAAGACGATGCAGCGCCGGCGCCGCTTCGCCATGGCCACGATGCGCGACAGCGTGTTGGAGCCGCCGGCGATGAAGCCCGTCTCGAGGTTGGCCGCCGAATGGAACAGGATCGGCAGCCGCAGTTCCTTCGCCAGGTAGCTCGCCAGCTTGGTCTTGCCGGTGCCCGCCGGGCCGCTGAACATCACGTTGAACGGCTTGCTGATGCCGTACTCGGCATATTCGGCGCGCCGCTGGTACTGGTCCTTGATCTGCGCCACCTCGGCCTTGATGTCGTCCATGCCGACGAGGTCGTCGATGGAGCCGTGGATCTGCCCGGGCTCGATGAACTTGAGCGACTTGAACTGGCCGCGGAACTGCACGTAGAGGAAGGCCAGCAGGCCGATCGCCAGGGCGACCGAGAGCGCGCCGCTGGCGTCGGCCTTCCACTCGTCCTTGGCCGACTGCGGCCGCGCGCTGGCGAAGCGCTGGTCGAGGCGCTCGAACAGTTCCGCCGCCGCCGGGCTCAACTCGCCGCGCGGGATGAAGGCGATGCGGTCGCCCCATGGCGCAGCGGCGGCCCGCTCGGCGAATATCTTCATCTCCACGTCGCTCGGGTAGTAGGCGTACTGGCGGCCCTGCGACTCGACCAGCACCGTCTGCTCGAGCAGGTTGTTCATCAGCCGCTCGTACACCACGGTAATGCCGGCGACCGGCCGGGTCTCGACGAAGCGCAGCAGCGAGCCGGCGCCGAACGTGACCGGCAGCCGGTCGTGGAACGACCAGACGCCCTCGCCGCCCGCGGGCGCCATCGCCTTGATCTCGTCGGCGAGCAGCGCTTGCCGGTGCAGCAGGGAGAGCGAGTAGGCGGCAGTGACGGGAATCAGGACGGCCAGCGCCAGCAGCGACAGCCTGAGCGAAAGCGTCTGGGTGGCGAACCAGTCCTGCAGGCGGCCGGCGGATTTCTTGACGGCGAACCACAGGCGCAAGGCCTGTCCGCCGTCGCGGGATTTCGGTGAGTCGGACATTGAAAGCGGCTCGCGGGAACAAGGGCATGCGAATACGCGCACCCGCGGCGAGCCGCTAGCTTACGCTCGATGATCGCGCTTGTGCGGCTGATATAACGGCACTCGCCGGAGGGCTATCGCACGGCCCCGCGACGGCGGCGCGCGACTCGCGCTCGTCGAACGCGACGAGGTCGCACTGCAGGCGGATGGCACGCTCGAGCGCCCGCCTGGCCGCCAGCACCAGGTCGTGCGTGCTGGTCTCCTCGCCCGCGAAGGCGACGCCGGCGCGGAGGTCCGGTGCGCCGGCCAGCAGGTCCTGCCACATCGGCTTCAGCTGCTCGAACAGGCAGCGCTGGAAGGCGACCACCACGAACGGCCCCCAGCGGGCATGGGAAACGTAATCGCCCAGCAGGCCAGCGGCCCGCTGGATCGCCGCGCACCGGGCGCAGTCGACTTCGCCGAGGACCACGGCGACGCCGATCTGCGCCTTCCTGCGGCGCAGCACCGTCGCCTCCCCGATCAGCCGCAGGTAGTCCTCGTTGTGCGCAGGCATCGGCAGGTCGGCCGCATGGAACGGCGGCGGCATTGCGGCGGCGCGGCCGTCCGCGTGCCGGCGCCTCGCCCGCTTCCTGATCGCGATCATCGCCTGCCGCGATGCGGGGGACAATCGTCCTATTCGGCCGAACAGCCCTGGACCGCGCCGCGCTGGCGGCGCGGCGGCGCGGCGAAGCGCACCGGGAGCGGGGCGTCGTCGGCACCTTCCGCGTCCATGACGGTGCCCAGCGTGCGGCGGATGTCGGCGGCGCTGCGCAGCCCCTCGTGGGCACGCGACAGCGGATTCATCACGACGCCGAGCAACTGCCGGGTGCGCCCCTGCATCATTTCCAGGATGACGATCCGCGTGTAGCGGGTCACCGGCGTCGTCCTGCGCGTCAAGCGTGCCTCGAGGTCGACCACGGGGACGGCTTCGCCCTCCCAATAGACGCCGCCGCAGATGAAGGCCGGCATGCCGCTCATCTCGCTCATCGCCTCGTGGTCGACGACGTCGCGCACATGCAGGCCCTCCCAGGCGAAGATCTCGTGCCCGAGGATCAGCGTCAGGTAGAGCAGCGATTGCTGGCGCGTGATGGCGGCCATGACGGCCGGTTTCAGTTGGGGTTTCATGGATATCCCTTTCTTGTCGTCGGTCAAGCGGTTCCGGCGGGCGCTTCCGCCCGAACGGCATTGGCGGCCACCGTGACCTCGTCCGCCGAGAGCACCCGGTCCATGTCGAGCAGCACGACGAAGTTGCCGTCGACCTTGCCCATGCCGCTGATGAAGTCGATGCGGACCCGCGCCCCGAACTCGGGCGGCGGCTCGATCTCGGCGCGCGGAATCTCGAGCACCTCGTTGACGGCGTCGACCACGATGCCCATTTCGTGGCGGGCGTTCTCCGCGGCGACCTCGACGATGACGACGCAGGTGCGCTTGGTGTTCTCGCGCGGCGTGCGCCCGAAGCGCACCGCCAGGTCGACCACCGGCACCACGGCGCCGCGCAGGTTGATGACGCCGCGGATGAAGGGCGGCGTCATCGGCACCTCGGTCAGGTAGCCGTACTCGATGATCTCCCGGATCGCCAGGATGCCGATGGCGAACATCTCCTCGCCGAGCAGGAAGGTCAGGTACTGCTGCCGCTCCTCGGGCTCGAGCATCGCATCCCTGGGCGCTTGCGCGCCGCGCGGCCTGCTCGCTTGCGTTTCCACGGTTTGCATGTGCGGTCTCCTAGAACGCCGCGAAGTCGCCTTCGGCCACGGCATGCCCGTTGCCCTTCTTGCCGGCGGCCGGCGGCTCTGCCGTGAGGACCGGCTGCGTCGCGGCCGCCCTCGCCTTCGCCTTGGCAGTCGCGGCCTGGGCGATGGACTGGGCCGCACGACGATGGGCGTGCGTGCCGGCGATCGTGAAGAACCACATCATCTGCTTCAGGTTGGTGGCCTGGCCGCTCATCTCCTCGGCGGTCGCGGCAAGCTCCTCGGAAGCCGAGGCGTTCTGCTGGGTGATCTGCGACAACTGGCTGATCGCCATGTTGACCTGCTCGACGCCGGTGGTCTGCTCCTGCGAGGCGGCCGTGATCTCCTGGACCAGGTCGGCCGTCTTCTTGGTCGCCGGCACGATCTCGTCGAGCAGCTTGCCCGCCTGCTCCGCCAGCCCGACGCTGTTGCCGGCCAGCTGGCCGATCTCCTGCGCCGCCACCTGGCTGCGCTCGGCCAGCTTCCTCACTTCCGCCGCCACCACCGCGAAGCCCTTGCCGTGCTCGCCGGCCCGTGCCGCCTCGATCGCCGCGTTGAGCGCCAGCAGGTTGGTCTGGTAGGCGATGTCGTCGATGATGCCGATCTTCTTGGCGATCTGCTTCATCGCCGCCACCGTCTCCGTCACCGCCTGGCCGCCTTCGGCCGCCTTCTTGGTGCCGTCGGCCGACATGGTGTCCGCCACCTTGGCGTTCTCGGTGTTCTGCTTGATCGACGCCGACATCTGCTCGACCGAGGCCGATGTCTCCTCGACGCTCGACGCCTGCTCGGAGGATGCCTGCGACAGCGACTGCGCCGTCGCCGACACCTGGGTGGTGGCCTGCGCCAGCGTTTCCGCGGTGCCGTTCACGTCGGCGATGATCTGCGCCAGCTTCTCGATGGTGTTGTTGACCGTGTCCTTGAAGTCCTTCAACTGGCCCTTGTAGTCGCCGTCCACGCTCCGCGTCAGGTCGCCCTTCTCCATTTCCACCAGCACCGCAACCGCCTCGCTGACCGGGTCGATGACGGCGTCGAGCGTGGCATTGACGCCCTCGACGATCTTGCGGAAATCGCCCTGATGCCTGGACGCGTCGGCACGGGTCTGCAGCTGCCCCTTGAGGGCGGCCTCGGACAGCATGTTGGCGTCCGTCACCAGCGCCTGGATCGAGACGCTCATGTGGCGCATGCAGGCCATCATGCTGTCGGTGTCGCCTTCCTTCAGCTTGAACTCGCTGGAAAGGTCGCCGGCCGCGATCTTGTTGGCGATGGCGGCGGCCTGGTCCGGCTCGCCTCCCAATTGCCGCATCAGGTTGCGCGTGATGTACCAGCCGAGCCCGGCGACGGCGAACAGCGTCAATGCCGCTATCACGATCGCCGTAAGCAAGGCTTTCGACTTGACGGCGGTCGCGTCTTCGGCGGCCTTCTTGCCGAGCTCGGTGTTGTAGTCGAAGTGCGCGGTGATGGCGTTGCCGAGCTGGTTGCCGGAGGAGCGCAGCTTTTCGAGCAGCACCGAGGCCTTGTCCTTGCGATGTGCCCGCGATTCGGCCAGCAGCGGGTCGACGACCGAAAGGAACTCCGCCCAGAACTTATTCTCGTCGCTCCACAACTGCCTGTCCTTGTCGTCGGCGATGGTCGCTTCATAGTCCTTCATGGCCTTGGCGAAGCCGTCGCGGTTCTTGGCGATGCCTTTGTCGAACTGGGCCATCTGCTCGTCGCTGGTCGCCATCGTGTGCTGCAGCACCCGCACGCGGATATGCATGAAGTTCTCGCGTGCGTTGTCCAGGTAGACCAGCGCCGGGACCGTATTGACGTTCGCGAAGTTCGTCGTCTCGAACACCTTGCCCATTTCCATCATCGCGACGCCGGCGAGGGTCGCGATGCCGAGCAGTGCCGAAAACACGAGCAGGAGCATCTTCTTGGTGACCGTCATGGGGTTCTCCTTTGCGAACGATTCAAAGCTTTGCCGACGGCGGCGTTCAGACTTCCGCCAAGGCGGGAACGGTGGCGGCCAGGCGCCGCCGGTCGCCGGCCGCCACGCGCTGGACCAGGCCCGGCACGTCGAGGATCAGCGCGACGTGGCCGTTGCCGAGGATGGTGAAGCCCGCGATGCCCTGCAGGCCGTTGAAGACGAGCCCCAGGGGACGGATGACGGTCTGAAACTCGCCCAGCAGTTGCTCGACGACCAGGCCGGCCCGGTGGCCGGCGTACTGGACGACGACGACGTTCTCGCGCTTGACCGGATGCAAGAGGAAGGCGAGCTCCGGATCGGCGGCCAGTGCCGCGGCGCCGGCCTCGGTGAGCAGCGTGCCGCCGGCGCGGGAGCCGGCGGAGAGCGCGGCGCCGCAGTCGTCGGCATCCGCCTCCGCCCCGCCCGCCGCCTCGG
>DASVZD010000296.1:0-14774 GCA_036391815.1 Rhodocyclaceae bacterium | reverse complement strand
CCGGGGCATTGGCGCTGACCGTCATACCGTGGAGCTTCCAGATCCAGGGCCAGGGCGTCCTCAAGCCCGGCCGCAGTTTTCCGCTGATCGCGACGCGCCCCGGACAGGTGATGGAGGCGCCCCCGCCGAACGGGACGCAGGTCGCGCCCGAGCAGTTCCTCATGCGCGTCGAATCGCCCGAACTGGACTGGCATCGGCGCGCCGACTCGGCACATAGCGCTGCCGCCGGCTGGGCCGCGTCGGCGGCCGCGCTGGATGCCGACCTGCAGCCGCGCCTGCTGGTGCTGCGCCAGGAAAGCGCGACGGCCCAGGCGGCGCTCGACGGCGACGAGCGCGAAGCGGCGCGGCTGGCGCCGCCGGCTCCGTTCGCCGGCACGCTGGTCGACGTGCCGCCCGATCTGCGCAGCGGCGACTGGGTGGGCCGCAACGAAAAGCTCGGCACCCTGATCGATGCCGGCGACTGGCGCGTCGAGACCTACCTGCCGGAGGAAGCGGTGGAGCGCGTGAGCGTCGGCGACGGCGCCGTCTTCCTGCCCGAGGCAGCCGGCCGGGGAGCGCTGTCGTTGCGCGTCGAGCAGGTGGACCGCGACGCCACGCGCGTGCTGCCCGACGGACTGCTGGCGAGCCCGCGCGGCGGCGCCGTGGCGGCGCGCCAATCGGGCAACCAGATGATTCCCGATCGCGCGGTCTATCGGGTGTCCCTGCGGGTGACCGAACCGGTGGCAGCAGAAACGCCGTTCTTGCGCGGCCAGGTGGTGATCCGCGGCACGCCGGCGACGCTGCTCGGCGGCTACCTGAGGGCGGCTGCGGGCCTGCTGGTCAAGGAATCCGGGTTCTAAGGGGCCGGATGAGGGCGCGCGCCCGCCGCCGCGATCAGCGCCAGGCGGCGGCGGATCTCGGGCAGCGCGGCGGCAGCGGCTTTTTCGCCTTCCATGACGGCGAGATGCCGTCCCTGGAAATCGGTCGCGGCAACGTCCGACAGCTGCGGCCGGATCACCACGTCGGCCTCGGCCAGCTCATAGCGGCTGATCGACTGGCCCATGATGGCGAAGGTCTGCAGCAGGACGCCGACGGTGTTCTGCGTCTTGCCGTTCTGCGGCTTGGCGGAGATGTCGACCGCGATGATCAGGTCCGCCCCCAGGGACTTCGCGGTGCGCACGGGGACCGGGCTCACCAGCCCGCCGTCGACATAGTCGCGGCCGTTGATGCTGACCGGCTGGAACACGCCCGGCACGCAGCTCGACGCCCGCACCGCCATCCCGGTGTTGCCGGTGCGGAACACCACGGGTTCTCCGCTCTGCAGGTCCGTGGCCACCACCGCGAAAGTGCGGTTGAGCTTCTCCAGCGGACGGTTGGCGACGGCGCGGTTGATAAAGTTCTGCAGCGCCTCGCCCTTCAGCACGCCGCGGTCGGGCAGCGACCAGTCGCTGACCTGGGCCTCGTCCATCTGAAGCGCCACTTTCTGCAGCTCGAAGCCGGTGAGGCCGGCGGCGTAGAGGGAGCCGACCACCGACCCGGCGCTGGTGCCGACCACGATGTCGGGAACAATGCCCTGCGCCTCCAGCGCCTTGATGACGCCGATATGGGCGAAGCCGCGCGCGGCGCCGCCGCCGAGCGCCAGGGCGATCCTGGGAGGCGCGACTGGAGCGGGCTTCGGCGCGGGTACCGTGCAGCCCGCCAGGGCGGCGACGGCCAGCAGGACGGCAACCATGCGGCGACAGGCGTTCATGAGGACGCGGATGCTATCACGGCGTCCTGGGTAGGGCCTTTCCGGGCGCCCGGCGCGGGGCTGTGCCCAATGCCCACACAATGGTGAAGCCTGCGATAATCCGCCCTTCGCTATATTGAAACAGGCGCCTGGCCCCGCCATGGATATCCGCTCCCACACCTTCGACCGCATCCGCCGCTTCTTCGGCACCGGCCTCGACATCGTCGAGTACGTCGGCCTGCTGGTGATCGCCTTCGCCACGACGGCGGCGATGTACCACGAGATCACGGCGATGTTCGAGGCCAAGTGGGTGGCGCTGGCCGACCTGCTGCTGATGTTCCTCTACCTCGAGGTGCTGGCCATGATCGGCCAGTACTTCAAGTCCGGCCACCTGCCGGTCCGCTACCCGCTCTACATCGCCATGGTGGCGCTCGCGCGCTACCTGGTGCTGGACCTGAAGGAGCTGACGGAGCTCCGCATGCTTGCCGTGGCAGCTGCGATCCTGCTGATCACGCTCGGCGTCCTGATCATCCGCTACGGCCACGTGCGCTTCCCCTACGAGGAAGACGCTGGCCGGGCCAGCCATAAACCCTACGTTCGCGAATAGGCAAGTCCTTATGAACCCACCCCTGTTTGAGTCCTCCATCTCCAGCCTGCCCCTGATCGCCCGCGGCAAGGTGCGCGACATCTACGCCGTCGGCGAGGATAAGATGCTGATCGTCACCTCGGATCGCCTGTCGGCGTTCGACGTCATCCTGCCGGACCCCATCCCCGGCAAGGGCGAGGTGCTGACGGAAGTCGCCGACTTCTGGTTCGGCAAGCTGGCGCACGCGATCCCCAGTCAGCTCACCGGCATCGACCCCGAGTCGGTGGTCGCCGACGAGCGCGAGCGCGCGCAGGTGCGCGGCCGCTCGCTGGTGGTCAAGCGCCTGAAGCCGCTGCCCATCGAGGCCGTCGTGCGCGGCTACCTGATCGGCTCGGGCTGGAAGGACTACCAGGCGACCGGCAAGGTCTGCGGCATCGACCTGCCGGCGGGCCTCAAGCTCGCCCAGCAGCTGCCCGAAGCCATCTTCACCCCCGCCACCAAGGCGGAGATGGGCGAGCACGACGAGAACATCGACTTCGCCACCGTGGAGAACCTGATCGGCGCCGACCTCGCCCGCCAGGTGAAGGACGTCTCGCTGCGCCTCTACAAGGAGGCGGCCGGCTTCGCCCGCGTGCGCGGCATCATCATCGCCGACACCAAGTTCGAGTTCGGCCTCGACGCCCAGGGCAAGCTGCACCTGATCGACGAAGTGCTGACGCCCGACTCATCGCGCTTCTGGCCGGCCGACCAGTACCAGGTCGGCATCAGCCCGCCGTCGTTCGACAAGCAGTTCGTGCGCGACTACCTCGAGACGCTCGACTGGAACAAGCAGGCCCCCGGACCGCGGCTGCCGCCCGAGATCATCGAGAAGACCGGCGCCAAGTACCGCGAGGCGCTGTATCGCCTTACCGGCACCATGCTGAGCTGAACGCCGAACCGGCGTTCCCGCAGGCGATCTAATCCGCTCCCAGGGAGCGGCGTCCGGGCGCCGCTCCGTTTCGCTTTTCCGGAAAGAACAAGACCATGAACAATCCGCTGCTGGATTTCACCGGACTGCCCTGCTTCGATGCCGTGCAGCCCGAGCACGTCGCGCCCGCCATCACCCAACTGCTGGCCGAGAACCGGGCGCTGGTCGAACGCATCACGGCGCCGGAAATACCCGCGACCTGGGACGGCTTCGCGCAGCCGCTGATCGACGGCGGCGAACGGATGTCACGCGCCTGGGGCATCGTCGGCCACCTGCATTCGGTCAACGACGTGCCGGCCTGGCGCGATGCCTACAACGGCATGCTGCCCGAAGTCTCGCGCTTCTACGCCGAGCTGGGCCAGAACCTCGCGCTGTTCGACAAGTACAAGAAGCTGCGGGCGAGCGACGAATACGAGCGGCTCTCCCCTGCGCGCAAGCGCATCGTGGACAACGACATCCGCGACTTCCGCCTGTCCGGCGCCGAACTGCCGGACGACCAGAAGCCGCGCTTCCAGGAGATCCAGGAGGAGCTGGCTTCGCTGGCCGCCAAGTTCGCCGAGAACCTGCTCGACGCCACCAACGCGCACGCCGAATGGGTGACCGACGAAAAGGGCGTCGCGGGCCTGCCCGAGGACGCGAAGGACGCCGCGCGCGCGGCCGCCGAGAAGGACGGCAAGCCAGGCTGGAAGTTCACGCTGCATGCGCCCTCGTACATCCCGGTGATGCAGTACGCCGACGACCGCGAACTGCGCGCTCGCATGTACCGCGCCTATGCGACGCGCGCCTCCGAGTTCGGCAAGGCCGAATGGGACAACGGTCCGCTGATCGAGCGCATGCACAAGCTGCGCGCCGAGGAGTCGGCGATGCTCGGCTACCGCAACTTCGCCGAGGTCTCGCTGGTGCCGAAGATGGCCGACTCGCCCGCCGAGGTCGCCGCCTTCCTGCGCGACATGGCGGCCAAGGCGCGCCCCTTCGCCGAGAAGGACGTCGCGGAACTGCGCGAATTCGCGCGCCGCGAGCTCGGCATGGAGCAGCTCGAAAGCTGGGACCTCGCCTGGGCGTCGGAAAAGCTCAAGCTCGCGCGCTACGCGTTCTCGGAGAACGAGGTCAAGCAGTACTTCCCCGAGCCGCGGGTGATCGCCGGCCTGTTCCGCGTCATCGAGACCCTGTTCGGCGTGAAGCTCGAAGCCGACAACGCGCCCGTCTGGCATCCCGACGTGCGCTTCTTCCGCATCGTGCGCGAGGGCCGGCTGGTCGGCCAGTTCTACATGGACCTCTACGCGCGCGACACCAAGCGCGGCGGCGCCTGGATGGACGAGGCGATCACGCGCCGGCGCCTGCCCGGCGGCGTGCAGACGCCGGTCGCCTACCTCAACTGCAACTTCCCGGCGCCCGTCGGCGGCAAGCCCGCCACCTTTTCGCACGACGACGTGCTGACGCTGTTCCACGAGACCGGCCACGGCCTCCACCACCTGCTGACGCAGGTCGACGAGCTGCCGGTCTCCGGCATCCACGGCGTCGAGTGGGACGCCGTCGAGCTGCCGAGCCAGTTCATGGAGAACTTCTGCTGGGAATGGGACGTGCTCGAGGGCATGACCGCCCACGTCGACAGCGGCGCCCCGCTGCCGCGCGATCTCTACGACAAGATGATTGCCGCCAAGAATTTCCAGAGCGGCATGCAGATGCTGCGCCAGATCGAGTTCGGCCTGTTCGACCTGCTGCTGCACAGCGAATTCGATCCCAACGACTCGCAGCGCGTGCTGGACCTGCTGGCGCGCGTGCGCCAGGAAGTGGCGGTGATCTTCCCGCCCGAGTGGAACCGCTTCCCGCAGAGCTTCTCGCACATCTTCGGCGGCGGCTATGCGGCCGGCTACTACAGCTACAAGTGGGCCGAGGTGCTGTCGGCCGACGCCTACGAGGCCTTCGAGGAAGCGGCCAAGCTGCGCGGCAGCGCACTCGACGCGCAGACCGGCGAGCGCTACTGGCGCGAGATCCTCTCGGTCGGCGGCTCGCGCCCGGCGCTCGAATCCTTCAAGGCCTTCCGCGGGCGGGCGCCGCGCCCCGACGCCCTGCTGCGGCATAACGGCATGAGCAGCGGTGGTATGATCGTCGCGTAGTTCCTACGGAGGCAGTGGCATGAGGACTTTCGCAGCCTTGCTGCTCGCCGTCGTCGCTGCCGGCGCCCTGGCGCAAGAAGCCTATCGCTGGGTCGGCAAGGACGGCAAGGTGCATTACTCGGACGAGCCGCCGCCGCCCGATGCACAGAAGATCGAGCAGAAGCATCTCGAAGGCAGCGTGGTCGGAAGCGACAAGCTTCCCTACGAAACGCGCCAGGCGGTCGCCAACTTCCCGGTCACCCTCTACGTCTCCGCCGAGTGCGCCAGCGCCTGCGGCATGGCGCGCCAATTCCTCGCCGCGCGCGGCATCCCCTATGCGGAGAAGAAGGTCGCCAGCCCCGGCGACGTCGCGGCCATGAAGGAGGCGACGCAGTCCGACATCACCCCGACCCTGAGCGTCGGGACGATGGTCAGCAAGGGATTCCAGGAAGACGCCTGGGGCAACCTTCTCGATACGGCGGGCTACCCGCCCGGGAAGTAGGTCAGGCGCCGAGCAGCGCCGACAGCTCGCGCTCGAGCAGCGTCGGATCGCCGGAATTCAACTCCACCAGCCGCCGCAGGTGGGTGATGCTGTCGATGTCGATGCTCTCGCACGCCAAGCCCACCTTCCGGCCTTCCAGGTGGGTGACCCGGCCCCACATGGCAATTTCCTCGCTGCGCTCGCCGCCCAGCCGCAGGTGAAGCTTGCAGCGGTCGCCCGCCTTGCCCGGCCAGTCGGACGGCACCTCCAGCAGCGCGCCTTTCAGCGAAATGTCGTCGAGCTTGGCATCCACCGCCGCGCTATCGCTGACGAGCTTGACCGGGGCGCTGAACGCGGCCCTCCAGAACTTGCGTCGATCGTTAGCTGGGATCATCGCGCCTTTCCTTCCTTCTCCTGGCCGCTGGGGGCTGCCTGAAATCGTAACCGGTGAAGAATGCCAGCAGCGGGCAATCGATGTCGCCGCACCGGTGATCCGCCTTGCACTCCCGCTGCGTCTGGTCCAGCAGGACCATCTCGTTGCACTTCGGGCAGTACGCAAACGGCGAGTCGAACATGGCGACCTCCGCTTGCATTATAGGTGTGCGCCAATGCCGCTAGGGTATCATCGCCTGGCTCGGTCGGACCATTGCCCCTCCCCTCGATGAAACTCGCCACCTGGAACGTCAACTCGCTGCGCGTGCGCCTGCCCCATGCGCTCGACTGGCTGGCGGCGCAGAACCCGGACGTCCTCTGCCTGCAGGAGACCAAGCTCGAGGAGCCGGCCTTCCCGTTCGCCGACTTCGAGGCCGCCGGCTACCGGGCCGTCCATTTCGGGCAGAAGACCTACAACGGTGTGGCGATCCTTTCCCGCGCCGAGCCGTCCGAGGTGTCGCGCGGCATCGCCGGGTTCGACGATCCGCAGGCGCGGGTGATCGCGGCGACGATCGGGGGCACGCGGGTGGTGTGCGCGTATTTCCCCAATGGACAGAGCGTCGGCTCCGACAAGTTCCAGTACAAGCTCGCCTGGCTGAAGGCGCTCGCCGCCTGGCTGCGCGAGGAACTGGAGAAGCATCCCCGCCTCGCGCTGCTCGGCGACTTCAACATCGCCCCCGAGGATTGCGACGTCCATGATCCCGCCGCCTGGAAGGACCAGGTGCTGTGTTCGGAGCCCGAACGCGAGGCCTGGCGCGCGCTGCTGGCGCTCGGCCTGTCCGACGCCTTCCGGCTATTCGCGCAACCCGAGAAGAGCTACTCCTGGTGGGATTACCGGATGATGGCGTACCGCCGCAATCGCGGCCTGCGCATCGACCATATCCTGCTCTCGCCGGCGCTTTCCGAGCGCTGCCGCGCATGCCGGATCGACTGCACGCCGCGCGGGCTGGAACGCCCCTCCGACCATGCGCCGGTGCTCACGGAGATCGAATGAACGACGACAGGCTGGCCGCCCTCTACCCGGTGCTCGACGCCCTGCCGAACGAGCTGCGCGCCAGGGCGCTCGAACAGGGTCAGGTGGCCGCCGTCCCGGCGGGCGCGGTGCTGTTCGACGAGCATCAGCCCTGCCAGGGCTTCCCCTTCATCCTGAGCGGCGGCATCCGCGTCTCCAAGCTGGCCGCCAACGGCCGCGAGCTGCCGCTTTACCGGGTGCTGCCCGGCGAATCCTGCATCATCACCTCGAGCTGCCTGCTCGGCCACGCCGACTACAACGCCCGGGGGGTGACCGAGAGCCCGACGGAACTGGTGCTGCTGCCGCGCGACGTGTTCGACGAGTTGCTGGCGCAGCCGGCTTTCCGCGATTTCGTCTTCCGGCTGTTCTCCGAGCGCATGGCCGATCTCATGCAGCTGATCGAGGAAGTGGCCTTCCGCAAGCTCGATCAGCGGCTGGCTGGCCTGCTGCTCGGCAAGGGAAAGGTGCTGCATGCGACCCATCAGCAGCTGGCCGACGAACTGGGCAGCGTGCGCGAGATCGTGAGCCGCCTGCTGAAGGGATTCGCCGAGCAGGGCCTGGTGCGGCTGGGGCGCGAGCAGATCGAGATCCTCGATCCCGCGGGACTGAGGCAAATGGCCGGCTAGCCGGTGTGTGACCTTGGTTACAGACGCTCCGCTTGCCAATTGCTTAAATGCGAGCCACTTCTCAGTCAATAGGGGGCTCAAATGAAACTCAATGTCGGCGGCATCGACCGCGTCCTGCGTATCCTGGTTGGCCTGGCCCTGGTGGCCTGGGCTTTGATGGGCGGCCCCGTGTGGGCGTGGATCGGCGTCGTGCCGCTGGGCACCGGGGCGATCGGCTTCTGCCCGCTCTACCCGCTGCTCGGCCTCAACACCTGCCCGGCGCAGAAGTAGCTTCCTCCTCCGCCTGCGGGCGAACGGCAGGCGACTCGGGCCTGCCGTTTTTTTATGGAGCGGCGGCGTTGGAGAGCGCAACGTAGTCGTCGACCGACAGTTCCTCCGCGCGCGCCGTCGGCGCCACGCCGAGGCTTTCCAGCTGGGCCTCCGAAAAACGCCCGCGCAGCGTATTGCGCAGCATCTTGCGCCGCTGCGAGAATGCCGCCTGCACCACCTGCGAGAAGACCGCCTCGTCCCTCGCCCGCAGCTGGCCCAGGGGCTTCGGCAGCAACCGGACGATCGCGGAATCGACTTGCGGCGCCGGATTGAACGCCCCGGGCGGCACGACGAACAGGCGCTCCATGTCGAAGCGGTACTGCAGCATCACCGACAGCCGGCCGTAATCCGCCGTGCCCGGCTCCGCGACCATGCGGTCGACCACTTCCTTCTGCAGCATGAAGTGCATGTCGCGCACCTGCGCGGCATAGCCGGCGAGGTGAAACAGAAGCGGCGTCGAGATGTTGTAGGGCAGGTTGCCGACGATGCGCAGGCCGGCGCCGAGACCCGCGAAATCGAACTCCAGCGCGTCGCCCTCGTGGATGATCAATCGTTCGGGCGAATAGGCGCTGCGCAGGCGCGCGATGAGGTCGCGGTCGATCTCCACCACGTGGAGGCAGCCGAGGCGCTCGACCAGCGGCTGCGTCAGCGCGCCGAGGCCGGGACCGATCTCCACCACGCGTTCGCCTGCCTTGGGAGCGATGGCGTCGACGATGTTGCGGATGACGCCGGCCGAAACGAGGAAGTTCTGGCCGAACCGGCGCCGCGGCGCATGTCCCTTCATCGCCGCGCGACGATCTCCGCGGCGACATTGAGCGCCGCGAACAGGCTGGCCGCGCTGGCGCGGCCGCTGCCGGCAAGATCCAGCGCCGTGCCGTGGTCCACGGACGTCCTCAGGATCGGCAGGCCCAGCGTGATGTTGATGCCCTCGTCGAAGGCGGCGTACTTGAGCACCGCCAGCCCCTGGTCGTGATACATGGCGAGTTGCGCGTGGGAGCCGGCCAGCACGCCGCGGGTGAACAGCGTATCGGCCGGCAGCGGCCCGACCAGATCCATGCCCTCGGTGCGCAGCTTGTCGAGCACCGGAATGATCACGTCGATCTCCTCGGTCCCCATGTGGCCGCCTTCCCCCGCATGGGGATTGAGCCCGGCGACCAGGATGCGCGGCCGCGCGAAGCCGAACTTGCTGCGCAGGTCGCCGTGCAGGATGCGTATCGTCGTTTCGAGTTCGGAGCGCGTGATCGCCGCCGGCACGTCCTTGAGCGGCAGGTGGGTGGTGGCGAGGGCGACGCGCAGGCCGGCGTTCTCCCCCGTGCCCGCCAGCATCATCACGACGCGCCGGGTCCCGGTCTTCTCCGCCAGATACTCGGTGTGGCCCGTGAACGGAATGCCGGCATCGTTGATCACTCCCTTGTGGACCGGCGCGGTGACCATCGCGGCAAATTCGCCGCCCAGGCATCCCGCCAGCGCGCGGTCGAGCAGATCCAGGACGTAGGGGGCGTTGGCCGGGTCGAGCCGGCCGGGTGTGCAGGGCGCGCGCAGCGGCAGGTGTTCGATGTCCAGGCCGGCCGCATCGACGCCAAGCAGGCGCGCGCGGCCCAGGATCAGATCGCGGTCGCCGAGGATGCGGACATCGACGGGCAGCGCCGCGCTGGCGAGCGCCAGGCAGATATCGGGGCCGATGCCCGCCGGCTCGCCGCTGGTGACGGCGACGACCGGCCGCTTAGCGGTCGTCGAGGTGGTACTCGACATAGGCGCGATCGCGCAATTGGCGCAGCCAGTCTTCGTAGGCCTCGTCGCCCTTGCGCTCGCGCAGCGCCTGGCGGGCCAGCATGCGCTGCCGCTCGGGCGACGCCTCGTCGTTGCGGCGTTCCTGCACCAGGATCAGGTGCCAGCCGAACGGCGACCGGACCGGCTGGCTGATCTCGCCTACCTTCAATGCGTCCATGGCGCGCTCGAACTCCGGCACCGTATCGCCCGGGTACAGCCAGCCGAGGTCGCCGCCCTTCGACGCCGACAGGTCGTTCGAGTACAGCCGCGCCAGTTCCGCGAAGCTGGCGCCGTGCTCAAGGCGCTCGCGGATGGAAATCAGCTTGCGCTGGGCTTCCGATTCCGAGACCAGTTCGTTCACCTTGATGAGGATATGGCTCGCATGGGTCTGCCTGATCGCGCGCGGCGCCATCGTGCCGCCGCGCCGCTCGATCAGCTTGATGATGTGGAAGCCGGCCGGGCTGCGCATGATGTCGCTGACGTCCCCGGGATTCATCTTCTGGGCGGCCTCGGCGTAGAGCGTCGGCAGCCGGTCGAGCGGCCGCAGCCCCATGTTGCCGCCGGAGAGGCCGTCCGGCGCATCCGAGAAGGTGGCGGCGACCTTGGCGAAATCCTCGCCGCTCTTGATCTGGTCGAGCGCCTGTTTGGCGCGCGCGGCGATGCGCATCAGCTGCCCGGGATCGGCCTGCTCGGGAACCCGGATGACGATGTGCGAAAGGTTGACGGCCACCGCGTCCGCTCCGGCATTGCTCGGGTTGGCGAGGAAGTTGTCGACTTCCGCTTCCGAGATCGAGATACGGCTGTCCACCTCGCGCTGCCGCAGCCGCGAGATCAGCATCTCGCCGCGGATCTCCTCGCGGAACTTGGGCCAGGAGATGCCGTCCTTCTCCAGCGCCTTCTTGAAGTCCGGCAGGCTGAGCTTGTTGCCGTCGGCGATGCGGCGCAGCGCGGCGTCGAGCTCGCCGTCGGCCACCTGCAATCCCGTCTCCTTGGCGTATTGCAGCTGTACCTTGTCGACGATCATGCGTTCGAGCATCTGGCGCATGAGAATGTCGCGCGGCGGCATCTGGGTGCCCTGCGCGCGCAGCTGCCGCTCGGTCGACGCCAGGCGGGACTGCAGCTCGTGCATGGTGATCGCCTCGTCGTTGACGACCGCCACGATGCGGTCGACCTCGATCGGGCGGACGCCGGACTGGGCGAAAGCCCCGGCCGCAAGGATGCACAGCGCCACGCAAGCGGCGAGCAGGCGAAGAATTCTCATGGGCAGCGGTTTCAGTTGTACAGGTTGGGCGGGAGATTCACCGGGCTGTAGCCGGGAATGTTCCGCTTAAGTATATCGAGCGGGTTGGAGCCGAGGCGCGAGAAACCGTTCAGTTCCAGCTGGACGAAGAAGGAGGTGGTCGCCTTCTGCGTCTGCGTCGCGATGCTCTGGACGACCAGCCGCACGATCCAGCAGCCGGCGTCGTACTCAAAGCCGCCGAGGGTCTGGATCAGCTGGCGGTCCTTGGTCGAGTAGTTGTAGCGGCCGACCGCGTGCCAGCCGTTGCCGAGCGGCCATTGCGCCGAGACGTCGATCTGTCCGAGCAGGTCGCGCGTGTAGCGGTATCCGGCGTTCAGCACCTTGCCGATCTCGGGCTGGTAGCGCATGCCGAGGTTCAATCGTTCGGTCAGCTTGTCGTTGGGGTTGTACTGCCAGCCGGTGTCGACGTAGGTCTTCGGCATCACCAGCCCCGACACCGCGGCGAGCAAGTCTGCCGTGCGGCTAGTGCGCGGTGTCTCGCCCGGCAGCGTTACCTTCTGATCGGAGAAGTAGTAGCGCTGGCCGACGACGCCCCGGATCATCTCGACGCCGCTCGCCGGATCGATGAGGCGCGAAGTCACCGCCGCCGTCAGCTGGTTGGCGTCGCCGATGCGGTCGCCCCCGGCATAACGGTTCTCGGAGAATATCTGCGCGAAGTTGAAGTCCGCCAGGCCAGTGTCGAAGACCGGAACCTTGCTCTGGTCGCGATACGGAACATAGAGATAGTAGAGCCGCGGCTCCAGGGTCTGGGTGACATTCCGGCCGAACAGGTCGGCATCGCGCTCGAAGGCAACCGAACTGTCGAGGCTGAAGATCGGAACGGTCCGGGTCTGGTCCTGCGGAATGCTCGTATCGCCGCGCGTGTCGAGCGAGTACTTGGTCACGCTGACGCCGAGCTTGGGCGTCACCTGCATGAACGAGTTCTGGATCGGCAGGGACAACTGCGGATACGCGGTATTTCGCCAGCCGATGGTGCTCGTCGGGTGGGAGAAATCCACCGCTTCGCCCGTGAAGTTGAAGACTCCCCCCAGCGGAAGATCATAACGGTTCGCGAGTATGTTGATCTGCGGCAGACGGCTGTATATCGCGGCGATGGGCGGCAGCGCCGGATCCTGGAGGACCTGATAGCGCTGCGCCATGACCGAGGTGCTCCACCAGCTTGACGTATACGACAGGGAGCCTTGGCGCACCATGTAGGTGGACGGCGCGACCGCTCCCGGCTTCGAGAGATCCGTGAAGTAGGTGCCATCGGAAACGCCGTTGACGTTCAGGTTGCCGGTGAAGCCATAGCCAAAGTTCTCCGACCGCAGGACCGAATAGCCGTAGCGATTGGTGCCCGTAAGCCGATCGTTGGGAAGATATTCGAAACGCGCAATATTCTCGTAGGGCGCGACCGGATTGCCGGAGTCGCGCAGATCCCGAATATCGGCATTCCATTGAATGCCGCGCTTCTGCATCAGCCGGGGCGTGATCGTCGCGTCCTTGTCGGGCGCGATGTTCCAGTACCACGGCACGCTGACCTCGGCGCCGCTCGTGTTGGTCGAACCAATGGTCGGCGACAGGAAACCGCTCTTGCGCTGGTTGTCCAGCGAGAAGTCGATCCAGGGCGAATAGAGGATCGGCACGCCCTTGAAGGTCACCGTCCCATCGGTGCCTTCGGCGACTTCGCGGTTGTAGTCGAGCGTCAGGTCCTTGGCCTTGGCCACCCAGTCCTGGTTGCCGGCCGCGCAAGTGCTGTAGGTGCCGTTGGCCACCTGGTAGACGTTCTCGCCCTTGAAGTCGATGCGGTCGGCTTCGCCGCGCCCCGTCACCGGGACGTCGACGGGCTTCGTGACCATTTCGCCGATCATCGTTCCCGGCATGATCTTGCTCATGCGCGGCATGGTGTACGACGGATGATCGAAGAAGCCCGTGCTCTCCTCCACCTTCATCCGCAGCAGCGGCCCGGTGAAGGTATCCTGGTCGTGCAGCAGCCTCACATGCCCGGTAGCCTCCACCTCGTCGTCCAGGTTCCAGTAGACGATCTTGTCCGCATCCAGGACGGTGCCGATCTTGCGCATCTCGGCATCGCCCTCCGCCACCATCTCGTAGTCGGTGCGTCCCTGGATCCGGTCGCCGCTGATGAAGGTCGGCCGGCGCTCCTGCGAGTCCTTCGCCGGCGGCGTCATGGCGTTCGACGCCTTCAACTGCGGCTCGGGAAGCTGCCCCGCGGCGACATACGCCGAATACAGCGGAGGCAATTTCGGTTGCTCCTCGACGAGAGGAGGCTGGTTGGTCTGCAAGGGCGCCTTCCGCGAAGCTTTGTCTTCGGGCGGCACGACAACCGGCGCGGGCGCCGCCGGAGTTTCCGGGGCCTCACCACCTTGCGAGGCCGCGGAGGGCTGGGCTTGCTGCGGCGCCGCCGGCTTCACGCGGGGGGACGCTGCCTTCTGCCGTTCCGGCTTCGCAGCAGGCGTGGGCGGAATCGCCTCGATGCGCTGCGGCGTCTCGGAGACGACGGGAGGCGCGGGCGGAGCGGCAGCAGGAGCAGGCGTCGGTTCGACCGGAGCCGCGGCTCCTCCACCGAGCAAGGCCGGGTCGACCCGCAATGGCGGCAGGCTTTCTGCAGCCGCAGTGCCCGCCACGCCAAAAAGCCCTGCCCAGCAAAGGAACTTGCGCAACGACATCGTTGTGGTTGTCCTTGGCGCGCCGCCGGGCGCGCGTCTGCCCGATGTTAGAATCGCCGGATTCTAGCATTCTCAAGGGCTTAACCACGTGCAAAGGAAGGAGAAAATCCAGGCTTGGCTGGAAGGGCTCCACCACGGAAAACGGTTCACCCTGGCGCCCGCATCGGCCGACGCCAGCTTCCGGCGCTACTTCCGCGCCAGCTTCGAGGACGGCACGACGCAAGTGGTCATGGACGCGCCTCCCTCGCACGAGGATTGCGGTCCCTGGCTGCACGTCCAGGCGCTGTTCCGCGCGGCAGGCGTGCACGTTCCGGAGGTGCTGGCGACCGACCTCGAGCAGGGCTTCCTGCTGCTTTCCGACCTCGGCTCCACGACTTACCTGGCGGCCTTCGATGCGGACAACACCTCGCCGCTCTACCGCGATGCCGTCGATGCGCTGGTGCGCATCCAGTCCGCCAGCCGCCCCCTCGAGTTGCCGCCCTACGATCGCGCACTGCTCAAGCGCGAGCTCGACCTGTTCCCCGACTGGTACATTGCACGCCACCTGAAGGTCGAACTGTCGGCGGCGCAGCGGCAGGCCCTGGAAGACGTCTTCGACCGGATTCTCGCGGCAAACCTGGCCGAGCCGCGGGTGTTCGTGCACCGCGACTACCATTCGCGCAACCTGATGGTGGTCGGTGGCCGCAACCCCGGCATCATCGATTTCCAGGATGCCGTCTACGGCCCGATCAGCTACGACCTCGTCTCGCTGTTCAAGGACGCCTACGTCGAGTGGCCCGAAGACCTCGTCCTCGACTGGGTCGCGCGCTACTGGGAAAAGG
>DASVZD010000295.1:0-12997 GCA_036391815.1 Rhodocyclaceae bacterium | reverse complement strand
CAGATGCTGGAGGCCGGCGTGCATTTCGGCCACCAGACCCGTTTCTGGAACCCCAAGATGGCCCCCTTCATTTTCGGCCATCGCAACAAGATCCACATCATCAACCTCGAGAAGACGCTCGCCAAGTACAACGAGGCGATGGGCTTCGTGCGCAAGATGGCCGCCAAGAAGGGCACCGTCCTGTTCGTCGGCACCAAGCGCCAGGCGCGCGAGATCGTCGCCGAGGAAGCCCAGCGTTGCGGCATGCCCTATGTCGACGAGCGCTGGCTGGGCGGCATGCTGACCAACTTCAAGACGGTCAAGCAGTCGATCAAGCGCCTCAAGGACCTCGAGGCGATGCAGCAGGACGGCAGCCTCGAGCGCCTGTCCAAGAAGGAAGCCCTGACGGTCACGCGCGAGTTGGCCAAGCTGCAGAAGAGCATGGGCGGCATCAAGGACATGCCCGGCCTGCCCGACGCCATCTTCGTCATCGACGTCGGCTACCACAAGATCGCCGTCACCGAAGCCGGCAAGCTCGGCATCCCGGTGGTCGGCGTGGTCGACAGCAACCATTCGCCCGAAGGCATCAACTACGTGATCCCCGGCAACGACGACTCCTCGCGCGCCATCCGCCTGTACGCCCGCGGCGTGGCCGATGCCATCCTGGAAGGCAAGAACCAGTCGGTCAATGAAGTGCTGCAGGCCGTGGCCGGCGACGACGAGTTCGTCGAGGTCGAGGTCGAGGAAGAAGGCGGCGAGTAATCGCCTCGGGCGGAGGGCGCCGCGCCCTCCGCGCCAAACCCACATCGAATTTGGAGCAAGCAAGAATGGCGGAAATCACCGCAAGCATGGTCAAGGAACTGCGCGAGAAGACCGACGCGCCCATGATGGAATGCAAGAAGGCGCTCACCGAAGCCGGTGGCGACATGGCGAAGGCCGAGGAAATCCTGCGCGTCAAGCTGGGCAACAAGGCGACCAAGGCCGCCACCCGCGTCGCGGCGGAAGGCGTGGTTGGACTCTACCTGTCGGGCGACGGCAAGCTGGGCGCCCTGGTCGAGGTCAACTCCGAGACCGACTTCGTCGCCAAGAACGACGAGTTCATCGCGCTGGCCAAGGGCTGCGCCGAACTGGTCGCCACCAAGCAGCCCGCCGACGTGGCGGCCCTGTCGGCGCTGCCGATGGGCGGCGGCACCGTCGAATCGACCCGCACCGCGCTGGTCGGCAAGATCGGCGAGAACATGTCGCTGCGCCGCTTCGTGCGCATGGAAGCGCAGGGCAAGCTGACCTCCTACGTGCATGGCGGCTCGAAGATCGCCGTGCTGGTCGACGTGACCGGCGGCGACGATCAGCTGGCGAAGGACCTGGCGATGCACATCGCCGCCTCGAAGCCGAAGGCGCTGGACGCTTCCGGCGTCTCCGCCGAGCTGCTCGACACCGAGCGCCGCATCGCCATCGAGAAGGCGCGCGAAGCCGGCAAGCCGGAAGCGATGCTGGAGAAGATCGCCGAAGGCACGGTGCAGAAGTACCTGAAGGACGTGACCCTGCTCGGGCAGGTGTTCGTCAAGGCCGAAGACGGCAAGCAGACCATCGAGCAGCTGCTGAAGGCCAAGGGCGCCAAGGTCAACGCCTTCACGCTCTACGTCGTCGGCGAGGGCATCGAGAAGAAGGTTTCCGACTTCGCCGCCGAAGTGGCCGAACAAGCAGCGGCTGCCGCCGCGGCCGCTGCCGCCAAGAAGTAAGGGCGGGCCATGCCGAACCCTGCGCCACGCTATCGCCGCATCCTGCTGAAACTGTCGGGCGAAGCCCTCATGGGGGACGACGCCTACGGCATCAACCGCGAGACGCTCTGGCGCATCGTCACCGAGGTCAAGGCAGTCGTCGACCTCGGTGTCGAGATCGGCATCGTCATCGGCGGGGGCAACATCTTCCGCGGCATGGCGGGCGCGTCGACCGGCATGGACCGGGCGACCGCCGACTACATGGGCATGCTGGCCACGGTGATGAACGCCATGGCGCTCGCCGACGCGATGCGCCAGGCCAACATGCAGGCGCGCGTGCAGTCCGCCCTCAACATCGAGCAGGTCGTCGAGCCCTACATCCGCGGCAAGGCGATCCGCTACCTCGAGGAGGGCAAGGTCGTGGTGTTCGGCGGCGGCACCGGCAACCCGTTCTTCACCACCGACACCGCGGCGGCGCTGCGGGGCTCCGAGATCGGGGCCGAGATCGTGCTCAAGGCGACCAAGGTCGACGGCATCTACACCGCCGACCCGAAGAAGGACCCGAGCGCCACGCGCTTCAACAAGATCTGTTTCGACGAGGCCATCGGCCGCAACCTGCAGGTGATGGACGCCACCGCCTTCGCGCTGTGCCGCGACCAGAAGCTGCCGATCAACGTCTTCTCGATCTTCAAGCCCGGCGCGCTGCGCAGCGTGGTGATGGGCGACGACGAAGGCACCCTCGTGCATTGCTAGGAGTCTGAACGTGATCGCTGAACTCAAGAAGACCGCCGAACAGAAGATGCAGAAGAGCCTCGAGGCGCTCAAGCACGATCTCGCCAAGGTTCGCACCGGCCGCGCCCACACCGGCCTGCTCGACCACGTCCAGGTCGAGTACTACGGCTCGATGATGCCGATCAACCAGGTCGCCAACATCACCCTGCTCGATGCGCGCACCATCGGCGTGCAGCCCTACGAGAAGGGCATGGGCGCCAAGATCGAGAAGGCCATCCGCGAATCCGATCTCGGCCTCAATCCCGCGTCGCAAGGCGACGTGCTGCGCGTGCCGATGCCGATGCTGACCGAGGAGCGCCGCCGCGACCTCACCAAGGTGGTGCGGCACGAAGGCGAGACCGCCAAGGTGGCGATCCGCAACCTGCGCCGCGACGCCATCGCGCACCTGAAGGAGGCGCTGAAGAAGCACGAGATTCCCGAGGACGACGAGCGCCGCGCGCAGGACGACGTTCAGAAGCTGACGGACCGCTACGTCGCCGAAGTCGATCGGCTGCTGGCCGAGAAGGAAAAGGACTTGATGGCGGTCTGATCCGCCACGCCGGGTCCGATCCGTGAGCGCCTTCACCAGTTCAACCCAGGCGGTGCCCGAAGTCGGCGCGGTGCCGCGTCATGTCGCCATCATCATGGACGGCAACGGGCGCTGGGCCAAGAAGCGCTTCATGCCGCGCGTGGCCGGCCACAAGCGCGGCCTCGAAGCGTTGCGCGCGACCATCAAGGCCTGCATATCGCGCGGCGTCTCCTACCTGACCGTGTTCGCCTTCAGCTCCGAGAACTGGCGGCGGCCGCAGGAGGAAGTGGCTTTCCTGATGAATCTGTTCGTCTCGGCCCTCAGCGACGAGGTGGACAGGCTGCACAACGCCGGCGTGCGCCTCAAGGTGATCGGCGACCTTTCGCGCTTCGATCCCAAGCTGCGCCACCTGATCGAAGCCGGCGAAGCGAAGACCGCGCACAACACGCGCCTGACGCTGACCATCGCGGCCAACTACGGCGGCCGCTGGGACTTGCTGCAGGCCGTCAACCGGCTGTGCCACGCGCATCCGGAGAAGACGGGCAGCTACTCCGAGGCGGACCTCGCGCCGTTCCTGGCGATGGCCTACGCGCCCGAGCCCGATCTCTTCATCCGCACCGGCGGCGAGCAGCGCATCAGCAACTTCCTGTTGTGGCAGCTGGCCTACGCCGAGTTCTATTTCACCGAGCTGCTGTGGCCCGAGTTCGACGGCGCCGCGCTCGACGCCGCGATCGCCTCCTATCGCGAGCGCGAGCGCCGCTTCGGCCGGACCAGCGAACAGCTGGCCGTGAACCGAGAACCGCAGGTGCCGGACGTTCCTCGCCCCCAAAACGAAAATGCTTAGAGCGCGGGTAGTCACCGCGTTGATCCTGCTGTTCGCCCTGCTCGCGGTGCTGTTCATGCTTCCGCTGGCGGCGGCGGCTGCCGCCTTCGGGGTGGTGGCGGCGGTGGCGGCCTGGGAGTGGGCGGGGCTCATGAAGCTCGACGCGGCCGGGCGCGTCTTCTACGCCGTCCTGATGGCGGCATTCTGCTGGCAGGTCTACGTCCTCGGACCTTCCGGCTACCTGCTTTTCTGGGCAGCGGCCTCGGTCTTCTGGCTGGGCATCGCCGCTCCCTGGCTGGGCCGGCGCTGGACGATCACGGCCAACCCTTTCGTCGGGTACGGACTGGGCGTACTCCTCATCGTCGCCACCTGGGCGGCAATGGTTTCTCTGCACGCGCGCAGTCCGTGGATGCTCGTCGCCGTGATGGCCGTTGCCTGGGTCTCCGACATCGCCGCGTATTTCACCGGCCGTGCCTGGGGCCGTCGCAAGCTGGCGCCCAGCATCAGTCCGGGCAAGACCTGGGAAGGCGTGGGCGGGGCGCTGATCGGCGTGACGCTCTACGGCGCAGCCGTCGGCGCGGCGAGTGGAGAAATCTCATCGGCGTCTCCGTTGACGCTGACGGTCGGATTCGCGGCCTTGCTGGCGCTCACGGCGCTTGGCATCGTCGGCGACCTGTTCGAGTCCCTGCTGAAGCGGCAGGCCGGCATCAAGGACAGCAGCGGGATTCTGCCCGGGCATGGCGGCGTGCTCGACCGCATCGACAGCCTCATGGCGATCCTGCCGCCGGCGGCACTGCTGCTGCATTGGGGCGGACGATGACGCGGCAGCGCTTGACCGTACTGGGCGCGACCGGCTCCATCGGCGTCAGCACGCTGGACGTCGTGGCGCGGCATCCGGAGCGCTACGAGATATTCGCCCTGACGGGATTCAGCCGCGTCGAGGTCCTGGCGGAACAGTGCCTCAGGCATCGGCCGAAGTACGCCGTGGTCGGCCGCAGCGAAGACGCCGGACTGCTGCAGTCCCGCCTGCGCGATGCCGGCTGCGCCACCGAGGTAATGGCGGGAGAGGGGGCGCTCGATCAGGTTGCCGCAGCTCCTGAAACCGACGCCGTGATGGCAGCCATCGTCGGCGCCGCCGGACTGCGGCCGACGCTGGCGGCGGTGCGCGCCGGCAAGCGCGTGCTGCTCGCCAACAAGGAATCCCTCGTCATGGCGGGCGAGGTGTTCATGGCCGAAGTCCGCAAGTCGGGCGCGACGCTGCTGCCGATCGACAGCGAGCACAACGCCGTCTTCCAGTCATTGCCGGCCGGATTCTCGGGCGACTTCGAGCGCCGCGGCGTGCGGCGCCTGCTGCTCACCGCGTCCGGCGGGCCGTTCCGCGCCGTGCCGATCGAACGGCTGGCCAGCGTGACGCCGGCCGAAGCCTGCGCCCATCCCAATTGGAGCATGGGCCGCAAGATCTCGGTCGATTCGGCTACGATGATGAACAAGGGGCTCGAAGTGATCGAGGCCCATTGGCTGTTCGGTGCCGCCCCGGAACTCATCGACGTGGTCATCCATCCGCAGAGCGTCATCCATTCGCTGGTCGA
The DNA here is from genome assembly GCA_036391815.1 of Rhodocyclaceae bacterium. Classification (GTDB taxonomy): domain Bacteria; phylum Pseudomonadota; class Gammaproteobacteria; order Burkholderiales; family Rhodocyclaceae; genus Nitricoxidireducens. Next base: position 7,588 of record DASVZD010000295.1, on the reverse strand, counting down.
ATACGTGGACGGATCGGTGCTCGCGCAACTCGGCAATCCGGACATGCGCACGCCGATCGCGCATGCGCTGGCCTATCCCGAACGCGTCGAGGCGGGCGTCGCGCCGCTCGATCTCTTCCAGGTGGCGCAGCTGACGTTCGAGCGGCCGGATCTGGTGCGCTTTCCCTGCCTGAAGCTCGCCTACCAGGCCCTGAAGGCAGGCGGCAATGCGCCCGCCGTGCTGAACGCGGCGAACGAGGTGGCGGTGGCGGCCTTCCTCGACGGTCGGCTGCCCTTCCTGCGCATTCCGAAGGTCATCGCGGCCGCGCTCGATGCCGTGCCTGCCGGCGGCGCCGCCGACCTTCAAGCCGTCATGGCCGCCGACGCGGCGGGGCGGCGGGCGGCCGGCGCCGCGCTCTGACCGCCGTGACGCTAGGCGGGCTGCTCTGGTATCTCGGCGCCTTCGCCGTCGCCCTGGGCGTCCTCATCGTCGTCCATGAATTCGGCCATTTCGCGGTGGCGCGGTGGTGCGGCGTCAAGGTGCTGCGCTTCTCCGTCGGGTTCGGCAAGGTGCTGGCCTCGCGCCGCTTCGGCAAGGACGGCACCGAGTGGTCGATCGCGGCGTTTCCCCTGGGCGGCTATGTCAAGATGCTCGACGAGCGCGAGGCGCCCGTGCCGCCGGAGGAGGTGGGGCGCGCCTTCAATCGCCAGACGATCGGCCGCCGCGCACTGATCGTCGTCGCCGGGCCGCTGGCCAATCTCCTCCTGGCGGTCTCCGTCTATTGGGGCATCTATCTCCAGGGCACCGAAGAACTCCGCCCGATCCTCGGCGTGCCTGTCGCCGGCAGCCCGGCCGCCCGGGCCGGAGTCCGCGAGCAGGAGGTGGTTCGCGCGGTCGCCGGGCAACCCGTCGAGACCTGGCAGGACATGCGCTGGGAACTGGTGCGGCAGGTGATCAACCGGGCGCCGGTCGAACTCGAGGTCACGGATCCGGCCGGCCATCGGGCCGTCAGGACCCTCGATTTCGGCACGCTGCCCGACAGTGCGCTGGAGGGAGACCTGCCGGCCGAACTCGGACTCAGGCTGTTCCTGCCGCGCCTGGCGCCCATCGTCGGACAGGTCGTCCCGAAATCGCCGGCTGCTGCTGCCGGCATTGCGCCGGGGGATCGCGTCGTGGCGATCGACGGCCAGCCGATCGCGTCGTGGTCGGATGTCGCCAAGACCATCAGGGAGGCGCCGGGCAAGCGGCTGGTTCTCGACCTCGAGCGGAACGGCGCCACACGGCAGGTGGCGGTGGTTCCCGAACTGGTGCAGGATGCCGGCACGCGCCTCGGCCGCATCGGGATCGCGGTGCGCGAAGATCCCGCCCTGCATGCCGGCATGACGGTCGTCGTCAAGCTTGGCCCCTTCGCCGCGCTGCGCCGCGCCACCGCGCAGACCTGGGACACCTCGGTGTTCACCCTGCGCATGATCGGCCGCATGGTGGTCGGCGAGGTTTCCTGGAAGAACGTCTCGGGCCCCGTCGCCATCGCGGACTATGCGGGGCAGTCCGCGCGCATGGGACTGTCCGCCTACCTCAAGTTCATCGCCCTCATCAGCATCAGCCTGGGCGTGCTCAATCTCCTGCCCATCCCCATCTTGGACGGAGGGCATTTGATGTATTATCTCGCCGAGCTTATCAAGGGCGGGCCCCTCTCGGAGCGGGTGATGGAGATCGGCCAGCAGGTTGGCCTGGCGATCCTCTTGTTGCTCATGGCGTTTGCTTTTTATAACGATATCAACCGTCTCATTTCGGGTTGAAGTAATGAAGAAGACAATCCTCGCAGGATTGATGGCGACGCTGTTCGCAACCTCGGCATCCGCATTCGACCCGTTCGTGGTCAAGGACATCCGCGTAGAAGGCATCCAGCGCACGGAGGCGGGCACGGTCTTCAGCTACCTGCCGGTCAAGGTCGGCGACACGCTCACCGACGAAAAGGCCGCACAGGCGATCAAGAGCCTGTTCGCGACAGGCTTCTTCAAGGACGTCCGCCTGGAGATCGAAGGGCAGGTCCTGGTCGTCGCCGTCGAGGAACGGCCGGCCATCGCGTCGATCAACTTCGTCGGCATGAAGGCCTTCAAGAAGGAGGACGTGCTCAAGTCGCTCAAGGACGTCGGGCTCGCCGAGTCGCGCATCTTCGACCGCTCCCTGCTGGAGCGAGCCGAGCAGGAACTCAAGCGGCAATACCTGGGATTCGGGCATTACGCTGCGCAGATCACCACCACGGTCACCCCGCTCGAACGCAACCGCGTCGGCATCAACTTCGCCGTCGACGAGGGCGAGAAGGCCAGGATCAAGCAGATCAACATCGTCGGCGCCAATTCCTTCACGGAGGGCGAGCTGCTCGACCTGTTCGTCCTGCGCACGCCGAACTGGCTGACCTGGTACACCAAGAACGACCAGTACTCCAAGCAGAAGCTCTCAGGCGACCTCGAGTCGCTGCGCTCCTTCTACCTCGACCGCGGCTTCCTCGAATTCACCATCGACTCCACCCAGGTCTCGATTTCGCCCGACAAGCAGGACATCTACATCACCATCAGCGTCACCGAGGGAGAGCGCTACTCGATTTCCTCCGTGAAGCTGGCCGGCGACCTGATGCTGCCCGAAGAGGAATTGACCAAGCTGGTGAAGGTCAAGCCCGGCGAGATCTACTCGCGCGAGAAGATGACGGAGACCACCAAGGCGATCAGCGATCGCCTCGGCAACGAGGGCTACGCGTTCGCCAACGTGAACGCGGCGCCCGAGATGGACAAGGAGAAGCACCAGGTCGCCTTCACGATCTTCCTCGACCCCGGTCGGCGCGTGCATGTGCGGCGCATCAACATTGCCGGAAACACCAAGACGCGCGACGAGGTCATCCGCCGCGAGATGCGCCAGATCGAAGGCGCCTGGTACGAGGGCGACAAGATCAACAAGTCGCGTACCCGCATCGACAACCTCGGCTACTTCGACGAAGTCACGGTCGAGACGCCGGCCGTGCCGGGCGTCACCGACCAGGTCGACGTCAACGTGGCGGTGAAGGAAAAGCCGACCGGCGCGGTGATGATCGGCGCCGGCTTCTCCTCCGCCGACAAGGTCGCGCTGTCCGGCTCGATCCAGCAGGAGAACCTTTTCGGCAGCGGCAAGACGGTCGGCGTCCAGATCAATACCAGCAAGTACTACAAGACCTACGGGTTCTCCTACACCGACCCGTATTACACGATCGACGGCATTTCGCGCGGCTTCGACGTCTATCACCGCACCACGAACACCCTGGGCCTGGCGATCGGCACCTACAACGCCAAATCGACCGGCGGCGGCGTGCGTTGGGGCATGCCGATCAGCGAACGGGATTTCGTGCGCTTCGGCCTTTCGATCGACTCGACGACCATGGACCTCGACAGCACGTCGCCGGTCGTCTGGCAGAACTACGTAAACAGCTTCGGCGCGACGACGACCACGCTGCTGAGCTCGGCGGGCTGGGCGCGCAATACCATCGACAGCCGGCTCTATCCGACCAAGGGCACCTCGTTCGGCGTCGGCGGCGAACTGAGCCTGCCGGGCGGCAACGTCAAGTACGTGCGGCTGAGCGCCAACGCCACGCGCTATTTCCCCATCACCAAGGACCAGACGCTGATGCTCACCGGCAACATCGGCGAGGTGGCAGGTTACAACGGCCAGCAGGTGCCCTTCACCAAGAACTTCTACGCCGGGGGCATCGGCTCGGTGCGTGGTTTCGAAACCTCTTCGCTGGGTCCGGTGGACGTGACGACCGGGGCACGCCTGGGGGGCACCAAGGTCCTGACGGGATCGGCGGAATACCTTTTCCCCATGCCGGGCATGGGCAAGGACAAGTCGGTGCGGCTCGGCGCCTTCATGGACGCCGGCCAGGTGTGGGGCTACGGCACGCCGGTCAAGCTCAACGATCTGCGCTACAGTGCCGGTGTGTCGGTCGCCTGGTCGTCGCCGTTCGGCCCCCTGAAGTTCAGCTTGGGCAAGCCGCTCAACGCCAAGCCGGACGACAAGATCCAGCATCTGCAATTCACCATGGGCACCGCATTCTGACCGGTTAGATTTTGGGGAAGACTATGTTGAACAAGGTTCTCGTCGCACTCGTTTCCGTCGGTCTTCTCGTTTCGGCGGCCTCCGCCGAGGCGGACATGAAGATCGGCTTCGTCAACGGCCAGCGCGTCATCAACGAATCGCCGCAGGCCATCAAGGCGAAGAAGAAGATCGAGAAGGAATTCGAGAAGCGCGACCAGGAACTGCAGAAGATGGCCAAGCAGCTGCAGGGCATGCAGGAGGACATGGAGAAGAACGCCACTGTCATGTCCGAATCGGCGCGCCATGCCAAGGAACGCGAATTCAATGACCTCAACCGCGACTTCCAGCGCAAGCAGCGCGAGTTCCGCGAGGACCTCAACCTGCGGCAGAACGAAGAGATGGCCTCGATCTACGAGAACGTGAACAAGATCATCAAGAAGGTCGCGGAGAGCGAGAAGTTCGACCTCATCGTCCAGGAAGCCGTCTACTTCAGCCCGAAGATCGACATCACCGACAAGGTGATCAAGGCGCTCGGCGACGCTTCCAAGTAACGCGGTGTCCGTTCGCCTCGACGAGATCGTCGCCCGCTTCGGCGGCACTCTCGTCGGCGATGGCAGCCTGGCCGTCTCCGGCATCGCCACGCTGGAAAGCGCGGGTCCGGAACACCTGAGCTTTCTCGCCAATCCCAAGTACCGCGCCCAGCTGGGCGCCACGCGCGCCGCCGCGGTGATCCTCGCGCCGGAGGCGGCATCCGAGTGCCGGACCGCCGCCATCGTCACGGAGCAGCCGTACCTCTACTTCGCGCGGGTTTCCCAGTGGCTGAACGCGCCGGCAAGGCCGGCACCCGGGATCCATCCGACCGCGGTGGTCGAGTGCGCCGTGCCGGACAGCTGCAGCGTCGGGCCGCACGCCTGGGTCGGAGCGGAAGCGCATATCGGCGCCGACGTCGTCATCGAAGCGAACTGCAGCATTGGCCCCGGCGCGACCATCGGCGCGGGCTCCTGGCTGCACGCAAACGTCGCCGTGTACCACGGCTGCGTCATCGGCTCCCGCGCCATCCTCCATTCCGGCGCGGTGGTCGGCTCCGACGGCTTCGGCTTCGCGCGCGAGCGCGACGGCGCCTGGGTGAAGATCCCGCAGACGGGCAGGGTGGTGATCGGCGACGACGTCGAGATCGGCGCGGGAACGACGATCGACCGGGGTGCGCTCGGCGACACTGTCATCGAGGACGGCGTCAAGCTCGACAACCAGATCCAGGTGGCGCACAACGTGCGCATCGGCGCCCACACGGCGATGGCCGGCTGCGTCGGCATCGCCGGCAGCGCCGTGATCGGCCGGCGCTGCACGGTGGGCGGCGGCGCGGTGATCCTCGGCCATCTCAAGCTGGCGGACGACGTCAACGTCTCCGCCGGCACGCTGGTCGCCAAGTCCATCCCGGCCGCCGGCAATTACACGGGAACGGTGCCCTTCCTCGAGCACGAGGCCTGGCTGAAAAATTTCGCGCGCCTGCGGCATCTGGATGCCATGGCCGATAGAATACGCGCCCTCGAAGCGCGGCTGGCCGCACTGGACAAAGGAAAAGCGTCATGACCCCGATGGACATCCACCAAATCCTCGAATACCTCCCGCATCGCTATCCGTTCCTGCTGGTCGATCGCGTCATGGAAGTGGTGCCGGGCGAGCGCATCACCGCGCTGAAGAACGCCACGGTCAACGAACCCTTCTTCCCCGGCCACTATCCGCATCACCCCGTCATGCCCGGCGTGCTGATCATCGAGGCCCTGGCGCAGACCGCGGCAATCCTGTCGTTCAAGACCTTGGGCGGCAAGCCCGACGACAAGTCGGTCTACTACTTCGTCGGCATCGACGGCGCCCGCTTCAAGCGGCCCGTGAGCCCCGGCGACCAGCTGGTCATGGAAGTCTCGATCGTCGCCAACAAGCGCGGACTGTGGAAGTTTGCCGCCGTGGCGAAGGTCGACGGCAGCGTCGCCGCCGAAGCCGAACTGATGTGCACGGTGCGCCCGCTCGAATGAGCGCTGCCGCGATCCATCCGACCGCGATCGTCCATCCGGGCGCGCGCCTCGGCGAGGGCGTCGAGATCGGTGCCTACTCGATCGTCGGCGAGCACGTCGAGATCGGCGACAATACCTGGATCGGCCCGCACGTCGTGATCGGCGGGCACACCCGCATCGGCCGCGACAACCGCATCTTCCAGTTCAACTCGATCGGCGCCGAGCCGCAGGACAAGAAGTACGCGGGCGAGCCGACCGGGCTGGAGATCGGCGACCGCAACACCATCCGCGAGTTCTGCACCTTCAATTGCGGCACGGCCCAGGATGTCGGCGTCACGCGCCTGGGCGACGACAACTGGATCATGGCCTACGTCCACCTGGCGCATGACTGCCAGATCGGCAACCGCACCATCTTCGCCAACAATGCCCAGCTGGCCGGCCATGTTCATGTCGGCGACTGGGCGATCCTCGGCGGCTTCACGGTGGTCCACCAGTTCGTGCGCATCGGCGCGCACAGCATGACCGGCATGGGCACCATCCTGTTCCAGGATCTGCCGCCCTACGTGACCGCCGCCGGCAATCCTTCGGCGCCCCACGGCATCAACAGCGAGGGGCTCAAGCGGCGCGGCTTTTCCTCGCCGTCGATCATGGCCATCAAGCGCGCCTACAAGGCGGTCTACAAGTCCGGCCTCAAGCTCGAGGAAGCGGTAGCGGGTCTCGCCGGCGAACGCGAGGCGGTTCCCGAACTCGCGCCGCTGCTCGACTTCCTGGCTCAGCCGGGCCGCGGCATCGTGCGCTGAAATGGCGGCCGTCCGCATTGCCATGGTGGCCGGGGAGGCGTCCGGCGACTTGCTGGCGGCCCACCTGATCGCCGCCTTGAAGCAGCGGCTGCCGGATGCCGAGTTCGTCGGCATCGGCGGCCCCAAGATGCAGCGGGAGGGGCTTGACGCATGGTGGCCTTCGGAGAAGCTCGCCGTTCGCGGCTACGCGGAAGTCCTGCGCCACTACCGCGAAATCTCCGGCATCCGCAGCCAGCTGGTATCGCGGCTGCTGAAGGAGAAGCCGGACGTCTTCATCGGCATCGACGCACCCGATTTCAATCTCGCCGTCGAACGCAAGCTGAAGGCGCGCGGCATTCCGGCCATCCATTACGTCAGCCCGTCGGTCTGGGCCTGGCGCGGCGGGCGTGTCGATAAGATCGGCAAGGCCGTGAGCCACATGCTGGCGATGTTCCCCTTCGAGCCGGCGATCTACGAGGCGCGCCGCATCCCGGTCAGCTACGTCGGGCATCCGCTGGCCGACATGATCCCGGTCGAGCGGATGCGCGCCGTGGCGCGCGAACGCCTCGATCTCCCCGCCGACGCGCGGATATTCGCGCTGCTGCCGGGCAGCCGGCAGTCCGAGCTGCAGTACATGGGCGAACTGTTCATCGAGACGGCCCGCAAGCTGCACGAACAGTTCCCGGAGGCGCTGTTCCTGGTCCCCCTGGTGTCGCGCGAGACGCGCAACCAGTTCGAGGAGGCGCTGTGGAAGT
>DASVZD010000294.1:0-13287 GCA_036391815.1 Rhodocyclaceae bacterium | reverse complement strand
CGGGGAAGGCGCGCCGGGCGCGCGACAGCGCGCGCTCGGCATAGCCGGCGTCGCCGAGCTCGACGGTGCCGAGCAGTTCGTCCGGCGCCGCCGGGTTGCGCGCCGTGTAGCGGCCTGCCGGCGGGCCGTCGGCGAGCCGGTGGTCGCGCGGCAGGCTTGCGCGCACCGTGCGCAGGGCTTCCTCGAATGCCGCCTGCTCGTCGGTGCGGCTGAAGTCGATCAACGGCAGGTTGAATCCGCCGGTTTCGGCGGCGGCAGCGGCCGGCATGGCCGGCGGCGCGAGGTCGTCGGCCCCGTGCAGGTAGGTCTGCCTCAACACCGAGGTCGACGCCGTGTTCTCCAGCAGGCGGCGGATCAGGTAGGCGATGCCGACGACCGCATCGCCGCTGGGCAGGTAGATGCGCAGGGCGACACCGGCGGCCGCCAGCGCATCGCGCAGCGGCTCCGCCATGCCGTACAGCAGCTGCGCCTCCCAGCGGTCGGCCGCCACGCCGAGCCGGCGCGCCCAGGCCAGGGCGACCGCCTGGCTGCGCAGGTTGTGGCTGGCGATCGCGGCATGCAGGCTGTCCGCGTTCTCCAGCAGGCGCCGCGTCAGCATCTCGAAGTTGGCGTCGGTCTCCGCCTTGGCGGCGAAGGTCGGCAGCCGCCAGTTGCGCTGGACCGCCCAGGCGCGCTCCTGGTCCCAGTAGGCGCCCTTGACCAGGCGCACGCCGAGGCGCCGCCCATGCGCCTGCGCCGCGCCGCGCACGCGGTCGACGTCGGCCGCGGTCTCGGGCAGGTAGGCCTGCAGCGCGACGGCGGCCTGCCAGGCCGGGTCGCGCCATTCGTCGAGCATGTCGAGGAACAGGTCGAGCACCAGCGGCTTGAGTTCGTACTGCTCCATATCGACGGTGAGCGTTGCCCGCCGCGCCGCCGCCTTGTCGAGCAGCGGCGCAAGGCGGGCGAACACGCGCCGGCGCGTGCCGGCGCGGTCGGCGGGGTCGAAATGCGGGGTCAGCGCGGTGAGCTTGAGCGACAGGTGCGGCGCGCCGTACTCCGCCAGCCAGTCGAGCAGGCGCAGGTTGCGCGCGAGGTAGGCGTCGGCCTCGGCTTCGGTGAGCACCGCTTCCCCCACCGCATCGACGGTCGCTCCCGCCGGGACGCGGCGCAGGTCGCGCAGCGCGCGCCGCACGCTGGCGGGATCGTCCTCGACGAGGAACTGACGGGCCAGGCGCCGCACGCCGAGCGAGGCGAATCCCGCCAGCGCCGGCTGCGCGGCGAGCCGCAGCAGGGCAGGGCGGGTGCCGGGGAGGTCGCGCAGATAGGCGGACAGGTGGGCGGCGGTGTCGCGCCGGGTGGCGAGCTGCGGCAGCACGTCGACGAACTGGAACAGGGCGTCGCGCAGCGCGGCGTCGGCCATCGTGCCGCGCAGCAGCCAGCCGGAGAGTCCGCGGTAGAGGCGCGGCGGCCGCGTGCCCGCGAGCCGGCGCAGCTCCGCGCCGATTGCCTGCACGTCGGATTCGATGCGGTCTTCCATCGCGCCCGTCCCCTCTCCGTAAGCGCAGCGAACGCCGCGCATGTGGACGACGGCGTCGAGGGTTTTGACGCCCGGCGGCGCCCGGCGTTCCATGCCATATTACGTCCGTATTACGCCAATGCCATGGCGGCCGTGCGGGAATCCCCGGAAACAGGTGCGCAATGACAGGAAAATACCGTTTAACCGGTATTCCTGGGCTACGCGGTTCCAGTGTCCAATCGCATTCCATATGAGTCCTCCCCCGGTCAGCCCCGCCCCGCCCCGAGACGACGACATCCCCCCGGCGAGAGACGCCGGCCGGCTGGCGAAGGACAAGCGCGCATCCGCCCGCCTGGGCAAGCTGGCGCGCCTGCGCACCGCGATCTCCATCACCAATCGGGCGATCATCCGCAGCCAGTCGCCGGCCGAGGTCTATCGTGCGGTGTGCCGCGCCTGCATCGAGCAGACCGACGTCAAGCTGGCCTGGATCGGCGTCGCGGACGAATCCGGCGAGCGCATCGTGCCCGTCGAGGTGGCGGGCGCCGCCGTCGGCTATCTTGCCGACCGCGCCATCACCCTGTCGCCGGAGGACCCGGAAGGCCACGAGCCGGCTGCGGTCGGCTACCGCGAGCAGCGCGCCTATTTCTGCAACGACTTTCCCCGCGACGTGGGCAGCGCGGCCTGGCGCGAGCGCGCCTTCGCCCACGGCCTGCGCGCCGTCGTCGCACTGCCGCTACTGCGCGGCGGCAAGCCCTACGGCATGCTGGCCGCCTACGGCAGCGAGCGCAACTTCTTCGACGCCGATTCGGTCGAGATGCTGCTCGACATGGCCGACAACGTCTCCTTCGCCATCGACCAGTTCGATCGCCGCGAGGAGCGCCGCCGCGCCGAGGAGAAGCTGCGCGCCAGCGAGTCGATGTTCCGGACCCTGGTGGAAAGCCTGCCGCAGCGGATCTTCGTCAAGGACAGCCACCTGATCTACCTGTCCTGCAACGAGCATTACGCGCACGAGCTTGGCGTGCCCAAGGAAAGCATCGCCGGCAAGACCGACTTCGAGCTGATGGCGCCCGAGGCGGCGGACAAGTACCGCCAGGACGACCTCTACGTGCTGCGCTCGAGCACCGTGGTGGAGTTCGAGGAGAAGCGCGGGCAGGGCGCCAGCCAGACCTTTTCCCATGTCGTGCGTGCGCCTTTCCGCAACGATGCCGGGCAGATCGTCGGCGTCATCGGCGCTTCCTGGGACGTGACGGCGGCACGCCGGGCGGAAGCGGAGCTGGCGCGCTTCGCCACCGAGCGCGCGCTGCAGGCCGAGCGGTTCGAGAACCTCTCGAGGCGGCTGGTCGCGGTGCAGGAGAACGAGCGGCGCGCGCTGGCGCGCGAGCTGCACGACCGCGCCAACCCGAACCTGGCGGCGATCAAGCTGATCCTCGCCACCGTCGAGGGCGCGCTGCCCGCCGAGGCGCTGGCGGCCGTGCGCGCCATGCTGATGGACATCCAGGGCCTGGTGGAGGACACCGCCGCCGGCATCCGCGAGATCTGCGCCAACCTGCGCCCGACGCTGCTGGACTACACGGGGCTGGTGCCGACGCTGGAAAGCTACGCCGAGATGTTCGCCAAGCGCACCGGCGTGCCGGTGCGGCTCAACGTGCCGCACGGCTGGGCGCGGCTCGACCAGGAAGTGGAGTGCATGCTGTTCCGCGTGACGCAGGAGGCTTTGACCAACTGCGCCAAGCACGCCTGCGCCCGCAACGTGGAGATCGAGCTGCAGCAGGCCGAGCGCCGCCGCATCCTGGTCATCCGCGACGACGGCTTCGGCTTCGAGCCCGAGGCGCTGGGGCAGGGCGGCAATGCGCCCGGCCACGGGCTCATCAGCATGAAGGAGCGCGCCGAGTTCGCCGGCGCCCGCTTCTCGCTGTCGTCGCATCCGCTCAACGGCACCGAGGTGCGGGTCGAACTCGACGCGTCCGCCGACCTGCCTGCCGAACCGGCCAAGCTTCCGGCGGACCTGTGCGCCGACTACCGGAAACCGCGTAGCGAAATTACCTGAGTTCCCGGATACCCGGCTGCGGGCGGGTTCCTTTACATTCTGTCATGGATGGCGCATTGCACAACCTGGCGTAAGGACTGTAAACAGGAGATGTCATGCACGCAGAAGTCGAGAATTTGCTGCGGTCCGCAAAGACGGAAGTCGAGTTGCAGAACATCCTGCACACGCTGTGCGAGCCCTGCGGTACGGTGATGCGGACCGATGTCATGGCGGGCGCCGACGCCCCTTCGCGGCTGATGTGCGTGGTCCAGATGGCGGATCGTCCCGCCGCCGACCGTGTTGCCGACCGCTTCGGCACCGACGCCTTCGGCAATCGCCTGGTGGTCTTCAAGTACGACGCGCCGTCCGACTTCGCGCACCCGTGATACCCGCGGCGGCGCCGGAGGATCGTGATCCTTCCGGCGCATGCCGGCTTTCATCCCCCTTTGCTAGGTTGAGCCTCAGTCGCACCCGAGGGGGATGGCCGTGCAGAAATTTCGTTACCCGCTTTCCGTTGCCGCGCTGATGGCGGCCTTCGCGGCCGGTGCGCCCGGCGCGGCGCGCGCGCAATCCCAGGGCTGCACGCCCAACACGGCGGCCGACTGGATGACCAACGCCTTCGCGGGCAACCCGCTGGCGCAGGACATCCGGCCGCACGATTGCGATACCGTGCAGCAGACGCCGCCCGACTTCCGCTGGCCGGACGTCGTCAGCAGCGGCGGCTACACGCTGACCCTGACCTACCCGGACGGCACCACGCACAGCCAGCCGACGGCGCAGAACTGGGCCAACTGGGCCGCGGTGCTGCCGGCCGGCAGCTATCGGTGGTCGGTGACCTATCCGGGCGGCACGGCGAGCGCGGCGCGCACGTTCACCGTCACCTCGGCATCGCAGCCCTTCCTGGTGCCCGACATGCCGACCACCGTCGGCGACATCCTCGCCAAGCCGCATCCGCGCACGCTGCCGGGCTCCGCCGACCTGTCCGCCATCGAGAGCCAGCGCGCCGGCGCCATCCAGCAGCTCGAGAACGCGGTCAGCGGGCGTTTCAACATGGACTTCCCCGCCCAGGCGTCGAGCGAGGACGACGTCTGGGCCTACAGCAAGTACGCCATCCAATCGGTCACCGCCTGCATCCTGAGCAGCCGGCAGACTTCCTACTGCGGCGATGCCATCGCCAAGGTGATGGCGCTCGGCCGCTGGAGCACCGATCAGGCCGACCCATCCTCGTACCACGTGCACGACATGGCCGGGCGCTACCTCACCTGGGTGCTGGCGATCGGCTACGACTGGCTCTACCCGATGCTCGACGCCAACCAGCGCTCGACGCTGCTCGGCTCGGTCGGCGCACGGACGGCGCTCATGTACGACGACTTGATCGGCACGCGCTCCCGCATCGCGCAGCAGCCGCGCGACTCGCACCGCAACCAGACGCTGGAGTACCTGCCGGTGCTCGAGGGCATCATCGCCGGCGACTACCGGACCGCGGACCAGACCTGGCTGCCCAACACGCTGCCGCTGGCGCTCAACGCCATCAACCCGTGGGGCGGTGAGGAGGGCGGCTTCGCCAACGCCACCGCGCAGGGCACCTGGGACATGGGCGAGCTGGAGTTCCTGTTCTACGAACTGCGCAACATGAGCGGCATCGACGTCTCGCAGAAGCCGTGGGTGAAGAACTGGGCCAACTGGTTCGCCTACTTCACGCCGCCGGGCATGAGCGGCGGCACCACCGAGTTCGGCGACGGCTACGAGGAGAACGAGCTCGAGCACCAGTCGCGCTACGGCCTCGGCTACACCTATTTCGCGCCGTCGCCGCTCGGGCGCTGGCAGGCGAACTACCTGACCCACGCCGACCCGACCCGCTTCGAGTACCTGATGGCGCCGCCGGCCGGCTTCTCCGGCATGCAGCCGTTTCCCGCCGGGACGCCGAATTCGCTCTACCTGAAGTCGGTGGGCATGGCGGCCATGCACAGCGATCTGTCGGATCCCAACCGCGTGTCGGTCTACTTCAAGTCGAGCCCGCCGCCCTACGGCGCCTACAACCACAGCCATCCCGACCAGAACGGGTTCGTCGTCAACGCCGGCGGCCAGCGCCTGGCGATCGAGTCGGGCTACTACGACAACTACAAGACCGACCATTGGTGGAACTGGTACCACCAGACGCGCTCGAAGAACGCCATCACCTACGACGGCGGCAGGGGCCAGCAGTTCTACGACGCCGGCAACCTGATGGTCTACGGCAGGACCACCGGCTTCACGACGACCGCCGGCTACGACGTGGTCAGCGGCGATGCCACCAACGCCTACGCCGGGGTGCTGAGCCTGGCGGTGCGCTCGCTGGTCTACCTGCGGCCGAACCTGATCGTCGTGTACGACGACGTCGCCGCGCCGGCTCCGCACAGTTGGGAGTGGAACATCCATGCCCTGAACCAGATGACCAACACGTCGGCGAGCACCGCGCAGATCACCGCCGGCAACCAGACCATGTGCGTCACCATGCTGGCGGCGCCGAACGGCACGCAGTTCAGCCAGACCAACCGGTTCACCAAGGATCCGGTCGGCATCACCTGGGCGCCGCAGTGGCACGGCAAGTTCTACACCGGCAGCCTGCCGGGCGCCGAATTCATCGCGCTGATGAACGTCGGCTGCACGCCCGTCAATGCCAGCGCAACCAAGAGCAACGGGGTGTGGAGCGTCGCGGTCGGCGGCGCGACCATCGCCATCACCGGCGGCGGCGGCCCCATCTCCGTGACCGGCGCCGGGACCTCCACCACGACCACGAGCGGCACCAGCAGCGGGACGACCACGGGCGTGACGACCACCACCGGAACCCCGGCGCGAACCGCGACAGGGACGACGACCGGTGCCGCGGCCTACGCCGGCAAACCCTTCAGCGGCACGCCGATCTCGGTGCCCAGCACGTTCATGGCGGCGAGCTTCGACGTCGGCGGCCAGAACGTCGCCTACTACGACACGACGTCGGCCAACGTCGGGGGACAGTACCGTCCGAGCGAGGCGGTGGACATCATCGCCTCCTGCGACCCGACGCCCTCCGCCCGGTACGTCGTGAACAACTTCGCCACCGGCGAGTGGATGAACTACACGATCAACGTGCCGGCGACCGGCAACTACCTGGTGCAGCTCAATGCCTCGAACGACTCCGCGCGCAGCGGCGCCTTCCATGTCGAGGTCGACGGCGCCAGGGTGGCGGGGCCGGTGCCGGTGCCGACCACCGGCGGCTGGTGCGTCTTCCATCCGGTGGCGACGCCCGCCTTCCGGATGACGGCCGGCACCCACGTGCTGAGGATCCAGTCCGACCGGCAGTTCTTCAACATCGAGACCGTCGACGTGATCGGCAGCCCCTAGGCGAGCGGACGAGGGAAAAGCTGAAGCCAGCGCGCATCCTCCGGACGCTCCTTCCGCTGCTCGCCGCGGCGAACGCGCATGCGGAGCCGCCGCTGCCTGCGACCGGCGCCCGGGCGGTCGCCACCTTCGAATCCATCGGCCTCTACTGGCGGCCGGGCAGGAACCCGGGCGCGGCCGGCTGCCGCGTGCAGTACCGCAAGTCGGGCGACGTCGCATGGAAGGACGCTCTCGCGATGTGGTACGACCGGCGCAACCGCGAGTGCCGCGGCAGCATCGTGCAGCTGGCGCCGGGCACCGGCTACGACGTTCGGCTCGGCGTGCCGGGCCGGCCGCCGTCGCGGCAGCTGCGCGCGTCGACCTGGCCGGAAGCCTTTCCGGTCGCGCGCACCGTCACGCTGCCGCCGGGGACATCGACGGCGACGCTCGAGATCGCGGCGGGCGGCACGCCGGCCGGCTACGTGCTCTACACGACCGACCCGGCCGCGCAGTCGATCATCGACGTCGCCGACGCGCAGCCCTACGACGTGGTGGTCTCGGCACCCTACGTGATCGTGCGCGGCCTGGTGCTCAAGGGGGCGCAGGCCGACGCCATCCGGCTGGATGGCACCGTGCACGACGTCGTCATCGAAGGCAACGACATCAGCGGCTGGGGCCGCGACAGCGGCGCCGCCAGCCGCTTCGGCTACCGCATCGGCGTCAACGAGGATTCCGGCATCCGCGCCGTGTGCACGGGCCAGCACCTTGCGCGCGTGGTGGTCCAGCGCAACCGCATCCACGACCCCCGCTACGGCGCCAACAGCTGGTCCGAAGGCCACCCGTCGGGACCGCAGGCGCTCTCGTTCGATGGCTGCGGCGGCAACCACGTGATCCGCTACAACGAGGTCTGGAGCGCGCCGGGCCACTACTTCAACGACGGCTTGGGCGGCGCGGAGAACTTCTCCACCGCCGGCTTCCCCAACGCGGATTCGGACATCTACGGCAACCGCATCGAGAACGCCTGGGACGACTGCATCGAGGCGGAAGGCGGCGACCGCAACGTGCGCGTCTGGGGCAACTACTGCAACGACACGACCACCGCGATCGCCAGCACCATCGTGGCGGTGGGGCCGCTGTACATCTTCCGCAACGTCTACAACCGCAGCCGGCAGCTCGAGGGCGTGCCGCCCGACGCCGACCGCCGCAACGTGTTCGCCAAGTCGGGCACGCTGGCGGCCTTCGGCGCCGGTCGGCGCTACATCTTCCACAACACCGTGCTGCAGGCCGCGCAGCCCGGTGCCGGCCGCGGGCTCGGCGCGGCGATCGGCATCTCGGGAACCGGTGCGCGGCAGCCGGTGCGCAACACCGTCTCGCGCAACAACATATGGCAGCTCTGGCGGCCCGATGCGCCGGCCATCCGGCAGGCCGGCGCAGGCAACGACTTCGCCAACGATCTCTACAGCGGCAGGGCCGGCGCGCGGATCGTCCACGGCATCCGCGGCACGCCGGCGTATGCGCCGGGCAACGGCTGGACCAGCGAGTCGGGCGGCCGCTACCAGCAGGCCGCCGGCAGCCCGGGCTACGACAGGGCCGTGCGCATCCCCAATTTCAACGACGACTACGCGGGCGCCGCACCGGACATCGGCGCCGCGGAGGCCGGCATGCCGCCGATGGTGTTCGGCGTCGAGGGCGGCCGGCGATGAGGCGAACTCCGCGAAGGCGGCCCGGTCTACGTCGCTCAGCCGCGCGCCGTAGTCCTTCCGGACCATGGCGCGTTCGCGCGCACGTGCGCCGGCAGGGATCAGCATGAGCCGACCTGCCTCGATCGCGTCCTTCAAACTCCATGGGGTAGACATGCCGTTGCAAATTTTCCCGTCCCGCCGCGCGCAGCGCCGGCGCACGCTGGGCTTCACGCTGCTCGAGCTTCTCGTCGTCGTCGCCATCATCGGCCTGCTGGCCGGCTATGTCGGCCCGAAGTACTTCGGCCAGATCGGCAAGGCCGAGGTGAAGGAGGCGCGCGCGCAGATCGATGCGCTGGAGAAGGCGCTGGACACCTATCGCCTCGATACCGGCCACTATCCGACCACGCAGCAAGGACTCAATGCACTGGTCGCCGCGCCGCCGGGCACGCAGGGCTGGGCGGGGCCGTACTTGAAGAAGGGCGTGCCGCCCGATCCCTGGGGCCATCCCTACCAATACAAGAGTCCGGGCGACCATGGCGACTACGACGTGTGGTCGTACGGGAAGGATGGCGCGCCGGGGGGGACTGGCGAGAATGCGGATGTCACCAACTGGTAGGTTAAGGAAGCTCGACCCTCCAGCGGTGCGCGGGCCGGCGGGGCGCCCCGCTGCGCTTCGTGTCCCCCGTCGGCCGCTTGCGGCGGCCTCCTCCTCCTTTACCTACGCGCAGCGGGGCACCCCACCAGCCCGATCAGAGCCGCGTCCGATGTTTGGGCCAGAACCACAAGCCAAGCCAAGGGTGGCGGGCGGTCGCCGCCGCGTAGGTAAAGGAGGAGGCGGACGCCTTACCGCTTTTGTCCGCCGGGGGACACGAAGCGGCGGCGACTGCCGGCCGCCCTTGGCGGGTTACATCCACCGGTCCTAAATGCGCTACCAGATCACCGCCTACCGACGTGACGAAGGCGTAACAACCCTCGTCCTCGAAGCCGCCAACGGCGACGAAGCCGCCGCAAGCGCAACAGCCCAAGGCTACGACGTCGTCTCCCTCAAGGCACTCGGCGGCTGGAAGCTGGCGACGCGCCGCGAGGCGGCCTTCGACCTGCTGCTGTTCAGCCAGGAATTGCGCTCGCTGCTGGAAGCCGGCCTGTCGCTGATCGAGAGCCTGGCCGCGCTGTCGCGCAAGGAAGGCGCGGGCAGCGCCAAGCGCCGGCAGATCGAGGCGCTGATCCGCCAGCTGCGGCAGGGGCAGTCGTTCTCGGCGGCGCTGCGGCAGTTTCCCTCGGTGTTCCCGCCGCTCTATCTGGCGCTGGTCGCGGCGTCGGAGCAGACCGGCGACCTCGGCGGCGCGCTGGGGCGCTTCATCGACTACCGCGGCCGCATGGATGCCGTGAAGAAGCGGCTCACCTCGGCGTCGATCTATCCGGCGCTGCTGCTCGGCGTCGGCGGCTTCGTCATCCTGTTCCTGATGACCTACGTCGTGCCGCGCTTCTCCAAGGTGTACGAAGACCTCGGCGGGCAGCTGCCGCTGATGTCGCGCCTGCTGCTCGAATGGGGCGGGCTGATCGAGCGCTACGGCTTCGAGATGCTGGCCGCGGTGGCGGTCGCCGGCGTCGCCGTCGTGGCGATCTTCCGCCGCCGTAACTGGGGCTGGCGCACGCTGCTGCAGGGGCTGCTCAACCTGCCGCTGATGGCGCCGGTGCGCGAGCGCTTCCGCGACTATGCGCTGGCGCGCTTCTACCGGACCATGGGACTGCTGCTCGAGGGCGGCATCCCGGTGGTGACGGCGATGGGCATGTCGCGCGACCTGCTGGGCCAGGAGATGGCGGCGCCGCTGGATCGCGCGCTCGAGGAAGTGCGCGGCGGCGTCGCGCTGTCGGAGGCGATGGAGAAGAACCGGCTGGCGCCGGCCGTGGCGAGCGACCTGCTGCGCGTCGGCGAGAAGGCCGGCGACATGGGCGAGAAGATGATCCGCATCGCCGACTTCCACGACGACGAGACGGCGCGCTGGGCCGAATGGTTCTCCAAGCTGTTCGAGCCGCTGCTGATGCTGACCATCGGCCTGTTCATCGCCTTCATCGTGGTGCTGCTCTACATGCCGATCTTCGAACTTGCCGGAAGCGTGCAATGAACGATCCCTCCGAAACCGTCCGAACCGAACCGACTGCCGCGTGGAGCGGCCCCGAGCGGCGCGGCCCCCGGCCCGAGCGGCGCAAGGCGCAGGTCGACCGCCGCGCGGTCGAGCGCTTCGAGCTGCCGCCGCTGGACATCGACCAGCTCTATGCGCTCAAGCCGGCCTTCGAGGTGCTGCCCTACGCCGAAGCGCAGGCGCGCCAGTGCATGGCGGCCATCGACGACGCCGGCTTCCTGCTGCTGGTGGCCGACAAGGCGGCGGCGCCGGCGCTGATGCCGTGGGCCGACGCCTACCTGCGCCGGCCTTTCATCCTGCGCATCGCCGCGGGCGGCGACATCGCCGCGGTGCTCAACCGCCACGGCGAGACGATGCGCGCGATGGACGCGCTGCCGGCCTACGCCAGCGAGCAGCAGGCGGCGGAGCAGGGCATCGAGGTGCTGCGGCTCGACACCATCCAGATGGAGGAGAGCCCCATCGTCCGACTCACGAATTCGACCCTCTACGATGCCTACAAGGCCAAGGTGAGCGACATCCACCTCGAGTCGACGGCGGACGGGCTGCGCATCAAGTACCGACTCGACGGGGTGCTGTCCACCATCGCCGAGCCCAAGGGCAGCCAGACGGCGGAGCAAGTGATTTCCCGGATAAAGGTGATGGCCGAACTCGACATCGCGGAAAGGCGTATCCCGCAGGACGGGCGCTTCAAGGTGGCGATCGACGGCCGCGAGGTGGACTTCCGCGTCTCCATCATGCCCAGCATCCACGGCGAGGACGCCGTGCTGCGCATCCTCGACAAGCAGGCCCTGACGGACCAGATGGCCAGCCTCACGCTCGACAGCATCGGCTTCGAGCCGGGGCTGATGCGCACGGTGCGCCGGCTGGCGCGCGAGCCCTACGGCATGCTGCTGGTGACCGGCCCGACCGGCAGCGGCAAGACCACCACCCTCTACGCGGTGATCAGCGAGATCAATACCGGCCACGACAAGATCGTCACCATCGAGGACCCGGTCGAATACCAGCTGCCCGGCGTGCTGCAGATCCCGGTCAACGAGAAGAAGGGTCTCACCTTCGCGCGCGGCCTGCGCTCGATCCTGCGCCACGACCCGGACAAGATCATGGTCGGCGAAATCCGCGACGGCGAGACGGCGCAGATCGCCGTGCAGTCCGCATTGACCGGCCACCTGGTGTTCACCACGGTGCACGCCAACAACGCGCTCGACGTCATCAGCCGCTTCCTGCACATGGGCGTGGCGCCGCAGAGCTTCGCCTCGTCGATCAACGGCATCCTGGCGCAGCGCCTGGTGCGCACCAATTGCCCGCATTGCAGCGTGCCGCACCAGCCGGATGCCAACCTGCTGGCCGACTCCGGCATCCTGCCGCATGCGGCGCAGGAGTTCCGCTTCTTCAAGGGCCGCGGCTGCGCGCAATGCCGCGGCACCGGCTACCAGGGCCGCAAGGCGATCGCCGAGCTGCTGCGCCTCAACGACGACATGCGCGAGCTGATCGTCGGCGGCGCGCCGCTGCGGCGGCTGCGCGAGGAGGCCGAGCGCCACGGCATGCGCGGGCTGCGCGAGGCCGCGCTCGACCTGGTGCGCCACGGCGAATCGACGCTGGAGGAAATCAACCGTGTCACTTTTGTCGCGTGATCGCGTGCTGGTCGGCTTCGCGCCCGAGCGGCTGACGGCCCTCGCGGTGGGCGGCTGGCGCGCGCGGCTGGTGGATCGCCACGCGCGGCTGCTCGCCGGCCAGGACGCCGGCCGCTGGGACCAGGGCATCGCCGCGCTGGAGGCGCTGCTCAACGAGCCGGCCTGGCATGGCCGCGACGTCCACGTCGTGCTGTCCGCCCATTACGTGCGCCACGTGGTGGTGCCGGCGGCGCCGGGCATGAGCGACGCCGAACGCCTCAACCTCGCCGAGGTGGTGTTCCGCGAAGTCTTCGGCGAGCTGGCGCGCGACTGGGACCTGCGCGTCAGCCCGGGCCGCGACGGCGTGCCGACCATCGGCTGCGGCGCGCCGCGCGGACTGATCGCGGCGCTGCGCGACGCGGTCAAGGGACGCGGCCGCCTGGCGGCGATCCAGCCGAGCCTGATGCCGGTGTTCAACCGCGCCCGCCGCGACATGGAGAAGGCGGTCGGCTGCCTGGCGCTGGTCGAGCCGGGGCGCATCACCCTGGCGTCGCTGGCCAACGGCCAGTGGCAGTATGTCGACAGCCGGGCCGGCGGCGGCGGGCTGCTGCCGCAACTGCTGCTCGAGGAAGGCGAACTGCACGCGCGCCAGCCCGGCGGCATCCTCTGGCTGTGCGACCTGTCGGGCGACGCGCGGGTGCCCGGCGGCGGCTTCTGGAGCCACAAGCGCGTCGATCCGCCCGCGCTTCCGGGTTTCGACGGCCTGTCGAACCTCGCCGTCTGGGGCATGGCCTGATGCACCCGCTGTGGCTCGACTACCAGCGTGCCGATCCGACCCGGCGACGGCCGGGACTGGCGCTGCTGGGCGTCGGCATCCTGGCCGTGCTGCTGACCGGCGTCGATTACCTGGCGGTCGCGGCGGAGCGCGACGACGCCCAGGCGCAGGTCGACGCGCTGCGGCAGACGGCGGCCAGCCGCCCGGCGGCGCCGT